>NZ_JUEI01000102.1:0-40069 GCF_000802655.2 Paenibacillus sp. IHB B 3415
TCTCACCCGCGGGCCCGCCAGCTTCTTGCGCGGCTTCGCCCCGCACCGCAACCGTCCCGTCCGGCCACAGCTCCGCGCCGTAGCGTAGAATCGCCTCGACGAGCAGCTCCGTTTCCGGGCGCGGAATCAGCACATCGGGCGTAACCTCGAAGGCGCGGCCGTAGAATTCCTGCTCGCCTATGATGTACTGCACCGGTTCGCCCGCCGCCCGGCGGGTGATCAGTGTTTCCCATTGCGCCTTGAGCGCTGGCGGGAATGGATCAGCCAGCGCCATATAATATGCCGCTCCGGACAAGCCCAGCACATGCTCCAGCAGCAGCTGGCTGCTGCGCTGCGGCTCATTGCATCCGTGCCCGGCCAAAAAAGAAGAAGCCTCCGCAAAGGCTTCCCGGATGCTTTGCAATTCCGACATGACGTAAGAGTCGTGTTTCAAAGCATTATTCTCCTTTTTCCATCAATTCCGCTTGTTCCGCAATAGACAGTGCCGAGATGATCTCGGTGATATCTCCGTTCATGACCTGCTCCAGACGGTGCAGGGTAAGGCCGATCCGGTGATCCGTTACACGGCTCTGCGGGAAGTTGTAAGTACGGATACGCTCACTGCGGTCCCCGGTTCCTACTTTGCTCTTCCGTTCTCCGGAGTACTTGGCTTCTTCTTCCTGACGCTTCAGATCCGAGATACGGGCACGCAGCACCTGCAGCGCCTTCTCCTTATTGGAGTTCTGGGACTTGCCGTCCTGACAGGTAGCTACGATACCGGTAGGTACATGGGTTACACGCACCGCAGACTTGGTCGTATTAACGGACTGTCCGCCCGCGCCGCTGGAACAGAAGGTATCGACACGGATGTCCTTATCATGAATTTCAATTTCGAATTCTTCCGCTTCCGGCATAACCGCAACGGTAGAAGTTGAGGTATGAATACGTCCGCCGGATTCGGTTGTAGGAATACGCTGCACACGATGCGCACCGCTTTCGAACTTCATTTTGCTGTAAGCGCCGCGGCCGTTGATCAGGAAGATAACTTCCTTGAATCCGCCAAGATCGTTCGTGTTAACATCCATCAGCTCTACGCGCCAGCCCTGGGTATCGGCATAACGGGTATACATCCGGTACAGGTCAGAGGCAAACAAGGCTGCTTCGTCCCCGCCGGCTGCGCCGCGGATTTCCACGATTACATTCTTATCATCATTAGGGTCTTTGGGGAGCAGGAGCAGACGAATCTTCTCCTCCAGAACCACCTGGCGCGAGGACAGGTCATCGATCTCCATCTTGACCATTTCCTTCATTTCATCATCAAGCTTCTCAGCCTGCATCATCTTGGCGGCTTCGAGCTCTTCCATTACATTTTTATATTCGCTATACGCCTCAAAGGCGGGCTGCAAGTCGGATTGTTCTTTGGAATAGTCCCTCAGTTTCTTACTGTCGTTTGCAACATCCGGGTCACAAAGCAGTTCACTGAGTTTCTCATAGCGGTCCGCCAGGGATTGCAATCGGTCCAACAAGGGAATTCACCTCTCCTGATTCAAATTCTTCGGTTATAAATACTTTACATTGTCGATACAACAAAAATAGATATACGACTTTATATTATACCACCACTCACGCCAATTGGCTACAGTACAAAGCGCCGGAATCAGGAAATCTTTTGAACCCTGAGCTGCGCCACCTTATGATGTAAAAGCTGCAGCCAAGTTATGCATTTGCAGCGTCTGAGGATAACAATTGGATAAACGTCATTTAATTTCAGTCATTTCCTCGAAAGTGATCTATTAGCTGAATATGAAGTGCTGTTCCTCCCACTACTGCCCGGCAGGCATTCCTCTGTTCATAAGCAAGTGGAGATTATCCAACTGCTATTTCCGCCGCAGACGGCCACAGGTCCAGCCGAACCCTTGCCCATGTTGCTCCCAGCTTCGGCAGCCGCTTTTTCGGGGTTTTCCACAAAGAGGGGCTTATCCTCATTCAAAAAGAAACCATTCAGCAAGTAAACAACTCTACTTCTGAATGGTCCCTCTGTCCTGAATTATAAATGGTCTATACGTTGAAGCGGAAATGCATAACGTCGCCGTCCTGCACCAGATATTCCTTGCCTTCCAGACGCAGCTGGCCGCGTTCTTTGGCACCGTTCATCGAGCCTGCTGCTACCAGATCCGTATAAGCTACAACTTCAGCCCGGATAAATCCGCGTTCGAAATCCGTATGAATAACTCCGGCCGCTCCAGGTGCTTTGGTGCCTTTGCGGATAGTCCACGCACGGACTTCCTGCACGCCCGCTGTGAAATAGGTGTAGAGTCCGAGCAGTCTGTATGCAGCTTTGATCAGGCGGTTAAGCCCGGATTCCTGCAGACCCAGCTCTTCCAGGAACATCGCCTTGTCTTCGCCTTCCAGCTCGGCAATCTCTGCTTCCACCTTGGCACTGATCGGCACTACTTCAGCATTCTCAGCCGCTGCGAATTCGCGTACCTGCTTAACATACGGGTTCTCTTCAGCAGTCGCCACTTCATCCTCGCCCACGTTCGCCGCATACAGCACCGGCTTCAGGGTCAGCAGGTGAAGATCGCGCACGATCAGACGCTCGTCATCGGATAATTCCAGGCTGCGCGCAGGCTGATCCAGATAAAGAGCTTCCTTAACACGCTCCAGTACTTCTACTTCCTGAGCGAATTTCTTATCGCCGCCCTTGATATTTTTGCGGGAACGCTCGATCTTCTTCTCGACGCTTTCGAGGTCGGCCAGAATCAGCTCCAGGTTGATCGTCTGGATGTCGCTGATCGGATTCACCTTGCCGTCCACATGGGTTACGTTCTCATCAACGAAGCAGCGGACCACATGAACAATGGCATCCACTTCCCGGATATGAGCCAGGAACTTGTTGCCCAGACCTTCGCCCTTGCTCGCACCGCGCACGAGTCCGGCAATATCTACGAATTCAAAAGCGGTCGGAACCGTCTTGTGCGGCTGCACCAGCTCGACCAGCTTATTCAGACGTTCGTCCGGCACTTCCACGACACCCACGTTCGGGTCAATGGTGCAGAAAGGATAGTTGGCGGATTCCGCCCCCGCTTGTGTTATAGCATTAAACAATGTCGATTTCCCTACATTGGGAAGTCCAACGATTCCAGCTTTCAAAGCCATTTATATGACAACTCCTATTTTCGGTTGAATTGATCACCGCATGAAATACCGTACTGATCTAAACCATTATATATTAGAACAAAACCTCCAGCAACAGCGGATGTCAAGGGGGTGTGTCTAATCTCCATACAGTGAAGCTTTAGCCCGAATAATTATCCCGTTAATTTCCCGGAATCCCGGAGCATATCCATTCAGTAAGAAGAAACGGCTTCGTCGTCCTCTGAAAGAGGCTGCATCCGTTTCTCCAAAATAGAAGGATAATTGATAGCGTGAAGCATATAAATCTTATATTTCAAAAAAGCCCCCTCACGGACTCTCTATCTACGATAATGCTGGCAGAGCATCATTTATGCATCAGTAGTATAGGAAGGAATACCCGTTTGCTGCTTCGTTACAGGTTCGCCATGTCCAACCCCTAATCCTTACGGACACTACCGCCGTTATTTCCTCGAATAGATACATTTATCTCCACTTACGGACCGTACCGCGCTTATTCTCTCTCCAGCAGGCATCTTTGGCGTAAATATCCGTACATAAGTGCAGCTGTGTCCGTTAGCTTGTATACAAATGATTCCTGTAGGAAATAAGAGCTCTCTTGTCCGTTGCAAGCTGGCGTACTCTCCGTTCCAAAGCAGAATCCGCCTGTCTGTCTGACTGACTAGACTGAAGAACTGCAGCTAATTACCCTGCACCTATAGCATTTTCGACATCGTAATATCCGTAACCAGGAAGCCCATTTTTTTGTACAGCTCAAAAGCACGGTCATTCTGGCCAAAGACATGCAGTCCGATCCGGGTCACATTCATCTTCCGGGCTTCTTCATCTAATGCAGCCAGTGCCTGCTTGCCGTACCCCTTACTCTGGAAAGGTTCGAAAATATAAAAGTCATAGATGAACGCCTCCCGGACTCCCCGGTTCTCGTTCACATTAAACCAGATGTAACCGGCCTCAGCTTCACTCTCAGCCTCTACTATTGAATAGAGGTAAGCCCCCTCTGTGTAGAGACCTTTGGGCAGGAAACGTGTCATTTCTTCCTGGGACAATTTCATGGCGGTCTCGGCATCCCAGGCTCCGGCCTTAATTTTGTCCTCTGCGTAATCACGGGTGGATTGTCTTAAGAAAAATTGAAAAGTCGATTCGTCCATTTGGACCAGTTTAATCATTGTTTTTTAGCCCTTCCTTTAATTCCATATTCATCAGCTTGCCCCTAGCGCCGGATAAGACGCGGGGTACCGCGCAGGGAAGCAAGATCCGGCGCGCCGATGCCGAACATAACCGTGCGCAGCTCCAGTTCAACCTGTGCCAGCGCCTGGTCCAGCGCCTCCTCGGAGCTGACGGCCGGACCAAGCAGATTCCGCCCGAAGCCGGCCAGATCGGCCCCAAGCGCCAGCGCCTTGGCGGCATCCACGCCATGCTTCAGCCCGCCGCTGCCGATCAGCGCGCCTTGCGCAGAGACCGCGCGCACTTCGGTAATGCATTCCGCCGTGGGAATCCCCCAGTCCGCGAAGGCCTCCGCAGCCGCGCGCCGTACCGGGTCCGTACTGCGGAACTTCTCCACCTGGCTCCAGGATGTGCCGCCCGCACCGGCAACGTCGATAAAGGCAGCCCCTGCATTATACAGCAGGGCTGCGGTTTCTCCGTCAATGCCCCAGCCTACCTCTTTGACACCTACCGGTATCTCAAGGTTACGGCATAACGACTCTATCCGCTTCAGCAGAGAGGCGAATCCGGTATCTCCCTCCGGCTGGAATACCTCCTGCAGCCCGTTCAGATGCAGAACCAGCCAGTCTGCCCCGGCAATCTCTACCGCGCGGCGGCACTCTTCAACACCGAAGCCGTAGGAGAGCTGCACGGCTCCGACATTGGCAATGACCGGAATCGTGGGAGCCTTATCGCGCACATGAAAAGAAGCCGCCAGCTCTGCACGCTCTACAGCGGCGCGGACAGAACCCACGCCGAGGGCCCAGCCCCGGCGCTCGGCCGCTTCGGCGAGCCGGGCGTTAATGTGCCCGGTCGCCTCGCTCCCCCCGCCGCCAGCTCTGCACGCTCTACAGCGGCGCGGACAGAACCCACGCCGAGGGCCCAGCCCCGGCGCTCGGCCGCTTCGGCGAGCCGGGCGTTAATGTGCCCGGTCGCCTCGCTCCCCCCGGTCATGGAGCTGATCAGCAGCGGTGTCCGCAGCTCCCGGCCGAGAAATTCCGTACCGAGCCTGATCTCCTCAAAGTCCAGCTCCGGCAGTGCGTTATGGCGGAACCGGTACTGCTCGAAGCCGGTTGTAATTCCGCTGCCGGCAACGTCTTCATTCAGGCAGAGCCGCACATGCTCAATCTTGCGTTCCCCGGTTCTGGAGTCAGGCAGCAGAGATTTATGTCCCTCAGTGTCTGCTGCCTGCGATGCTGACCCGTACTCTGTGCCCGGCTGCTGTTTCGGACTTCGCGGCACACCGTCCTGCGGCATATGATTCATGCTGTCTTCCTCCGTTCTACCCCTGTATTCATATATGTCCGGTAGCGTGAGACGCTACTTATAGGCTTCTTAAGCACAAGTACATTTCATTATAGCACAACACCGCCCGGCAGTTGACACGGGCAGATTCCTTCTGTCTTTATTGACGGCCGGCAATATACTCACCCACCAGCCTTCCGGACAAGGATACAACCAGCGTCCCTCCTCCGGGATGCGTAGTTCCGCCGACGTACCAGAGCCCCTTAACATCCCTGGAGCGGTTCCCCGGGCGGGAGAAGGCCTGCCGCGCTGAATTGGAGGATATCCCGTAAATGGCCCCCCGGTGCGCGAGAGTATCGTCAGCGATATCCCGGGGGGGGTATAACGCTGCAGGACATCCGCTTGGGATAACCCTGTAATTCCATAGCCCTCCAGCACGGACAGCACACGTTCCCCGTAAGCAGCGGTTTCTTCGTTCCAGTCACAGGCAGTGCTCAAATACGGTGAGATATCCTTGAATTCCTGTTCATAGTTCTCAGGGAAAAAACCGTATGACCGGCAGAGAAAAAAAGTAATTTGAATATAAATTGGTTTTAATTGACAACTTCTTCCCTACACCTAATTCCCCCCTTCTCTTTGGAATTTGAGAGAAAAACAAGATGTTAAGATATTCATTTAAATCAAATAATAAACATCCACTCACCTTGTGTGAGGGTTATTGCAACGCTAGTGGAACGATACGTATAAATCCGGCGATTTTAGCAAAAATAGATCTTGCAGATGAATTTGCAGTCAACTGCTTCACTTCTCCTCAGCGGGCGTTAATAGGTAGTTACAATGCCGGTGCCAAGACCTACGGACTCTGGCTCCGCAGCACCCAGGAGGATCATCCCATGAATCATGGCAGCCGCTCCATTACGCCCGAACAGTCGCAGCTAATTATAGCTTCCGGTGCGATTACGTCACCCCGCAAGCGGAAACCGCAATTTATACTGCGCCGCCGCTCCAAGATACTGATTGCCGTCATCCTTCTCCTCTTATGGCTTGCCGGGGTAATGATCTACCAAACCCATAAACCGCTGCCTCCCGGGCTTTCCGTGGAGAGTCCTGCGTATAAGGTGGAGAATGTAGCTTTCTGGCATGACTTGACCTATCAGGACAGCAGCGGGGCCGAAGCAAGAGAAGAACAGATTCTCCCGAGAATTCTGCAGATCATTGGAGAAGCCAGAGAATTCCTTGTGATCGACCTGTTCCTGTTCAATGATTATACCCATACTGACCAGCAGTTCCCTGCAGTCAGCCAGGAGCTTACCGATAAGCTTATTGCACAGAAAGCCTCCTATCCCGGGATGGAGATCAGCTTCATCACCGATGAGGTGAATACGAATTACAGTTCTGCGCCCAATCATCTGCTGGAAGAGATGAAAGCCGCCGGAATCAAGGTTATTATGACGGATGTGGATACGCTGCGTGACTCGACCCCGGCCTACTCCGCAGTATGGCGGACCTTCATTCAGTGGTTCGGACAATCCGGCAAGGGCTGGATTCCGAATCTTATGGCCAGCGGAGGACCCGATATTACCGCGCGTTCGTATCTGAAGCTGCTCAATGTCAAAGCCAATCACCGCAAAGTGGTGCTCAGTGAGAACACCGCGCTGATCTCTTCGGGGAATGTGCATGATGCCAGCGCCTATCACTCTAATATTGCCCTGGAGGTGCAGGGTCCCATTCTGGCTGACATTCTGCAGAGTGAGCAGGCTGCCGCTAACCTCTCGGGAGCGGGCCCTTTGCTGAGCAAGACACCGGACTTCAAGCAGCAAGCCCGCCCCGCCGGGGAGCCGCAGCTCGAGGTCCGCTATTTAACCGAAGGCAAGGTGTACAAGTACGCTCTGAATGACATCAAAGCAGCAGGCCAGGGGGATGTCATCTGGATGGGCATGTTCTATCTGGCGGATGACGGAGTTATTGATGCCCTGCTGGCGGCTGACGCACGCGGCGCTGAAGTAAGGCTGCTGCTGGATCCCAATCAGAATGCCTTCGGACGGGACAAGATCGGTATCCCGAACCGCCCGGTTGCGATGGAGCTGAACCGGAAGTCCGAAGGGAATATCGCGATCCGCTGGTACAATACGGGCCAGGAGCAGTATCACAGCAAGCTATTGTTCATTGCAAAGGCTACAGGCAACTCCACCATCCTGGGTGGAGCAACGAATTTCACGGCCCGTAATCTGGACGACTACAATCTGGAGAATAACCTTTGGGTATCCGTGCCGAAGGGGCAGCCGCTATATGCTGAAATGGAGAGCTACTTCAACCGTTTGTGGAATAACGAGGGAGCCGAGTACAGCCTGCCGCTGGAGAAATATCAGAGTGAGATTACGTGGATTAAGTATCTCCTCTACCGGATGCAGACCCGCCTCGGGCTCACTACCTTCTGATGATGCTCAGCAGAAACGGCTTCGCCATCCTTATAAGGACGGCGAAGCTGTTTCTGCAATAACTAGAGAATAAGTTATGTTGGAAAACCTGTAGACCCACTCAACGGTTTTTCAAGTGAATAGCTTATCGTTACGGACAGCAGAGACGTTAAGCCTGCGGAAAGCACCTGAGTGCCGGCCCTTACGGACACCAGCGCCTTTATTCCGCCCGAAAAGGCGAGCTGACATATGAAAAGTGGTGGATAAGGGCTGTGGTGTCCGCACCCCCGTCAAAAGTGCCTATTATGAGTGGTTAAGGGCTGTGGTGTCCGTAAGGGTCAGATTGGGCTTGTATTTGGACACGGAGAGATGGCATTTCCCTTTGATTTTCCCATACCGCCAACTTCCGGGGGGGTCCGCGGGGGTTCCGGGGGATTCCTGGAATATCATAATTCCCCAAATAAGAATAAAAGACCGCCGGAGAGCAGCAGCTCCATCGCTCGTAATTGCTCAGGCAATTACGGGCCATTTTGATTTTTGAGCTAATGGGTGGAATGTAGGCGGATGGGCGGGATGGTGAAATCAGGGGTAAAAGTGCTCCTGAATTTCGCTGGAAGTGGCCTATGGGAGGAAATCAGGGGCAAAATGGACCTCTGTCAAGAAAGTAGACGTCACACAACGGTTTTTCAAGTGAATAGCTTATCGTTACGGACAGCAGAGACGTTAAGCCTGTGGAAAGCACCTGAGTGCCGGTCCTTACGGACACCAGCGCCTTTATTCCGCCCGAAAAGTGGAGCTGGCATATGAAAAGTGGTGGATAAGGGCAGTGGTGTCCGCAAACCCGTCAAAAGGCCCTATTATGAGTGGATAAGGGCTGTGGTGTCCGTAAGAGTCAGATTTGGCTTGTATTTGGACCCGGAGAGATGGCATTCTGCCCCTGAATTTGCTGGAAATGGGCAGATGGGCCGAATGTATGCGAAAAACCGAATACATTGCACCAACGATAGGGCTGATGAGCCATCCTTATAAGGACGGCGAAGCTGTTTCTGCAATAACTAGAGAATAAGTTATGTTGGAAAACCTGTAGACCCACTCAACGGTTTTTCAAGTGAATAGCTTATCGTTACGGACAGCAGAGACGTTAAGCCTGCGGAAAGCACCTGAGTGCCGGCCCTTACGGACACCAGCGCCTTTATTCCGCCCGAAAAGGCGAGCTGACATATGAAAAGTGGTGGATAAGGGCTGTGGTGTCCGCACCCCCGTCAAAAGTGCCTATTATGAGTGGTTAAGGGCTGTGGTGTCCGTAAGGGTCAGATTGGGCTTGTATTTGGACACGGAGAGATGGCATTTCCCTTTGATTTTCCCATACCGCCAACTTCCGGGGGGGTCCGCGGGGGTTCCGGGGGATTCCTGGAATATCATAATTCCCCAAATAAGAATAAAAGACCGCCGGAGAGCAGCAGCTCCATCCGGCGGTCTTTTCAGCTATTCTCCTGGCTACAACAGCGGAGACATCAGGCGGGCTGCCGATTCCAGCAGCCGCTCCAGCAGCCTTTTATCCATGAAGGTCTCATGGACAATCTGCCGTGTGGACAGCAGGTCACGCTCGAAGTCTGCGACAATGCGCGAGACACTCTCGGTCTGCAGCAGCAGCGCATTCACCTCGAAGTTCAGGTGGAAGCTGCGCATATCCATGTTGGCTGTGCCGATCGTAGCAATCTCCCCATCCGCAATCAGCAGCTTCGAGTGGATAAAGCCCTTCTCATATTCATAGATCTTCACCCCGGATTCCAGCAGTGCCGGGAAGTAGGAATGCGAAGCCAGGAACGGAATCCACTTATCCGGCTTGGCCGGGAACAGCAGACGGACATCCAGGCCCGACATCGCCGCTACACGCAGCGCGGTCAGGATATCCTCATCGGGGATGAAATAGGGGCTGGCGATCCAGACCGACTTTTCCGCCGAGGCAATCATGGAGAAGAAGATATTCTTGAGTGCACGCCGCTCGTTATCCGGTCCGCTGGCAATAATCTGGACCGCTCCGTCGCCGGTCGTGAAGCGCAGCTGCGGGGAGAGGTAATCCTGCTCTAATATTTTCTCACCGGTGGTGTGCATCCAGTCTTGCAGGAAGATAATCTGCATCGTCCGCACCGCTTCACCTCTCAGCAGCATATGCGTATCCCGCCAAAAGCCGTAAGTCTTGCTGCGGCTCAAATATTCATCACCAACATTAAGTCCGCCCATGAATCCCACATCGCCATCGATGACGACAATTTTGCGGTGATTCCGGTAGTTCACCCGGCTGGAGAAAAAGGAGGTCGAGTTGCCATAGGCAGCCACCTGAACGCCGGCATCACTGAGCTCCTTAAGGAAGGCCTTGGACAGCTGAATGCTTCCGACAGCATCATACATAAACCGGACAGCTACGCCCGCCCGGGCTTTCTCGATCAGAATCTGCTGTATGCGTGTCCCAATATGATCCGCCCGGAAAATATAGTATTCCATATGGATATGATGCTGGGCCTGACGCAGCTCGAGCAGCAGGGTCCCGAAGGTTTCTTCACCGTTGGTCAGGATACGCGTCTCCGAACTGAAGGAAATCGGCGTACGTCCCAGTCTCTGCGATAATCCCAGCAGCTTCTGGCGTCCGGGACTGAACACCGACCAATCCTGGTGCATGCGCAGCGCGTCATTCTCAATCCGTTCATAGGCCATCAGGTCGCGCTGGGCTTTCTTATCGTATTTGCGCCGTTTGAACACATTCTGTCCGAACAGAAAATAGAAAACGAGTCCCAGCACCGGAATTAAGGCCAGCAGCAGAATCCAGGACATTGTGGTAGAAGGGTTACGGTTCTCCATGAAGATACCCAGCCCGATAGAGATAACCGTCAATGTGGAGAAAATACTGATGATCGTTCCGGCCGTACTGCCAAAAATACCAAATCCAAAGTAATAAAAAGCCAGCATAGCCCCTATGATGACTAAAGCCTGCAGTCCTCTTCTCATATGCAACCTACCTTCTCGTTCTACCGTTCATCACTAAACTGACACATTTATATATTACATGAAGACACCGTTTCTTCCTACTGGAATCCTATACGAAACTTGAATTGCAACAATACTGTAACCTCTTCGCAGGAAGCTGAACCTGTCGCAGCAACAAATAAGGCGCCCTTCCACTTCGGAAGGACGCCTTGATTATTCAGCTGTTTAGACCATTGCCGCCGCGCTGCTCTCCAGCGAAGCCTTCCAGGCGCGCAGCATATGCAGATCCTGCGGCAGGAATTCCTCCAGCATGTGGCTGAGTCCAAGATATAGCGGGCTGTCAGTCGCTGCGTTCAGCCGTTCACAGAACTGCGGTGTCCATTTCAGCAGATGCTCTTCGAGGAAGTTCTCCTGGATCTCCAGAAGCTCCATTGCACTGCGGATGGAGAAGCTGTTGTACAGCATCCGTTCATGCAGGACTGCCATGAATTCCAGTTCAATGGCGATATGGTCGTCAGCTTCCCCGCTGCATTTCTTGAACACAATTCCTGCCGAAGCATACACATCGGAAAGTACGTTACAGAATTCTTCTTCACGGCCGAGCTGGGCTGCTTCCCGGGCCACAAAGGTACTGGCAGCACGTTCATTCATCAGCCGCTTATATTCGAGCTTCTCTTTCTCACAGATGGCCGGCAGCATTGCTGGCTCCTGGCTGCACAGGTAACGCTTCAGTTCACGTCCGCCTTCGGTCATCTCTGCAGCAATGCTCATCTCACGGTTGCGGCTCCACTGGGCGACCAGTGAGAGCGATGGTTTTCTTCCGTAGAAATCAACCAGAAGCTGATATATTAATCCCCGACTCTCCAGCCAGCGGCTACAAACCTCCGGCACGACAAGTGATGGAACTGTAGGTATAGTCATTTTGCAAATCCTCCCTATTGGTTTGCCGGACGCCGGGGCTTCCTGGAGGTCGCCGCCTGAACTTTCCGGTATCATAGCTGTGTTCTTCGCAAAAGTGAAAGGTTATAAAGTTTGAATCTTCCGCACCTAAATTATATCGAAATTGTTAAGCGCTTTCGGTGAGCATTCTATGACCATTCCCTGAAATTGTCGTACTTTTGTCAAAATTAGGCTGCGCCTTTCATCTTTCGTCACATATTATTTAGGTTGTCCGTTTCTTATGCTGTATGCATTCCCTCCTCTTCCTTAATTGCGGATTGGGCCAGCTGAAGCCGTACACATTGACGCAGAGGAATGAAGTCTTTAAAATTTAAAATAAAACTCAACAGGTGAAGGAGTAGTGCCATGGAGCCGCTGACCGATCCTTTTGGACGGATACATGATTACATCCGCATTTCGGTTACAGACCGCTGCAACCTGCGCTGTATTTATTGTATGCCTGCGGAAGGAATGCAATTCCAGCCGCAGGACGAGATTATGAGTTATGAGGAAATTACCGCTGTAGTGGAAGCACTTGCGCCGCTGGGTCTGCGGAAGGTCCGGCTGACCGGCGGAGAACCGCTGGTCCGTAAGGATCTGGAGAAGCTGGTATCCATGATCTCCGCTATACCCGGTATTGAAGATATATCGTTGACTACGAATGGTCTGATGCTTCCGGCCAAAGCCGCTGCCCTGAAGCAGGCAGGCTTATCACGGGTGAACATCAGCCTGGACTCCCTTCGGCAGGAACGGTTCTCCATGATCACCCGCGGCGGCGATGTCGCCAAAGTGCTGAAGGGGATTGAAGCCGCCGAAGCGGCCGGCCTGTCGCCGATCAAGCTGAATGTCGTGCTGATGAAGGGTATTAATGATGATGAGATCAAGGACTTCATCGCCCTGACGCTGAACAGCCCGCTGAATGTACGTTTCATCGAATATATGCCGATCGGCAGCGCAAGCGATGCCTGGCGGCAGACCTATCTCCCGCTCGAAACGGTAGTGGAAGCCTGCAATGAAGCAGGCTGGACTACCGAGGAAGCCGATATGCCTTCCGGGAATGGCCCCTCCCAGAACCGGCGTGTCACCGGGGCAAAAGGAACCTTCGGACTGATCCATCCGGTAAGCGAGCACTTCTGCGATAACTGCAACCGGCTGCGCCTCACCGCCGACGGCAACATCAAAGCCTGCCTTTACTGGGAGGATGAATATAATGTGCGGCCACTGATAAGTGATCCTGCTGCGGTGCAGGCTCTTTTCCGCCAGGCGCTCGGCAACAAGCCGCATAATCATGAAATGGCGCTGGCCCTGGAGCGTAAAGCGCAGAGCCATACGCCTACCGCCCGCCGCATGTCACAGATCGGCGGCTAACCGCAGGGCGTCATTACCGGCTGAACAAATAAACGGCTGAGATTCCCTGGAGGGGTTCTCAGCCGTTTTGCATGAATATTCAAAGGGAATGCCATTCCTGAATCCTCAGCCGAGTTTAGTGATATCCGAAATCGATATCTCAAAATCCACGGATAAGGTTCCCCGGATCACATTACGCTCACAGTCTATTTTGGCGGATAGGTCCACGCCCTGCATGGTCACGTCAGCGCCTTTATAACGCCTGCGGGCCAGATAATAGGTCGCCAGCTCGCGGCGGAACTGGGCATGGCTGTCTTTCAGCATCAATATATTGCGTTCACCAAAGACGCTGGAATAATTGCGGTAAGGGATATAATTGGCGAATCTGCGCAGGATATGATCGACATCCCACTTATAACGGTTGGCCGATTCAATAATTTTGAATAATGCCGTAAAGATCTCATTTTCCCGTGTAGAAATGTATTCCACGTACTCATCCAGTACTTCGATTTGTCCGTCCAACAAGCGGTAGAGATAAGTATTAGCCGTTCCCCATTCCTGGTATTGGGCGATAATCCGCCTTGCTTCCTCAGTGTCTTCCTGTATCCAGCTTCCATCCATATATAAGGGTATAATCTCCAGCGCAGATTTATGATCCCCGCACTGCTCTAACACATAGGCACGAAGTAGCTGGGCGTATAAAATATATGCGTACAACGGTCTTTTGTGTTCTTGTCCATTATTTGGCGTACGGCCTGATATTCTATGCAGCTCATACAGATGAGAAGCAACCCTGAGCATTTCCTCTGCCAGCTCGCCCACCTTCTGCCACTTATGAAGTGAGGCATACGTATCGGCCAGCTGTTTCAACGCATCCAGCTGATTGACCTCATCCAACCTGCCCACATAGCCCTCACACAAGGTGGCTGCTATCAAATTGTTGTGCGGATCGTCTCCCAGATTAATCAGAAACAAACGATATTGGCAGAGCGCCAGACGCTCGGAATGCTGGTATTTCTCGCTGGCTCCCACATTTTCATAGATTAGTGAAGCTGCTGGCCAGTTCTTTTGCTCAAATAACTCCTCGGCGACCTCAAAGAGCAGCGGAACATAGAGAAGATTATCCAGCAAATTCTGTACAATCCGCTCAATACAGTCCAGACGTGACAGCGCCGCACATTGCAGCAGGAACGGCCGCAGGCGCCGCCAGGTTGGTGCCGAATCATACAAGCATTCATCCACATACTTACTGTAAAAGTAGTCCTCGGGAAGTCCCATCCCGCGTGTAACACGGATCAGATGATTCATCGCCAAGGCCTGCTGACCCTTCATCACCCGGCTGAGTGTACCGGAATGTATCCCGCTGATGATAGCAAACTGATTAATGGACAGGTTATGCTTGAAGAGATACGCTGCTATTTCGTCCCGGATTTTGACTGTATGCTCCACAGTATTTACCACCCTTTTCACACGCTTATCCATAGAATATTAGATCTAACTACTCTGTTGTTTCACTTCATCTGTTCAGTTACTGCTAAGCAGGCGGCCTTTTCTTCATCCGGTAGGTATGATCATAAGAATTAAGCAGCTCATCCAGCACTACGGATTGCCGTAGTACCTCAGGATGACATAAACCGCCATATTGGACTTGCAACTGATGAAGCTTGCTTCTAGCTCTCTCAATACGAATTCTGACACTTGCCGGACTATACATAAGAATCCCGCCTCCTTATGCAATATTATAGATTTTTATGTAAAAATACAAAATATTGGACTGATTGCATTATCTGTTAAAGTGAATATATTGACAAGCTCTGGCGAGATAGGAGTTGTACATAAAAAAGACGTCCCTGCATTAGCAGAAGACGCCTAAGACTATACTGTATAACTGCAGACGCTGATTCTAGGCGCCCGTGCCATGTCCCATTGTTTGAATCAGTTGTTGTTGTACAGGTTCGCCAACTATCTGTGCTTCAGGAATAGTAATCAGTACAACAATACTACATGAGGCTAGCAATAATAGGAGTTTTCTTTTCATTTGCATCCCGCACCTCTCTGATTAGGATTTTGTATTGCCTCTGCTCATCTTCTCCAGCAATATGCCTGTTCTGCTCGAATAGATCAACACATTTGAAGATCATGCTCTCATTCTTAAGTTTAGAAGATGATTCTAAACCTTCTAGGATATATCCAATGCCTTCACTTCGCTTATTCCGCAGATAATAGACTCCCAGTTCAACAAGAAATCTGGCATGTTGGTCAGCCTTAATCTGCTGATTGTACACTCCGAACTCATTGAGATGTATCCTATAGGGCATGTAATCAGAGAAACGTTCTAAAATAGAATCTACATTCCAGTTATACAGGTTTGCAGATTTGACGATATAAAATAAAGCTGTGAAGATCTCCCCTTGTTGCGAGGAAATATAGTTAACATATTCAGCTAACACCTCTAGCTGCCCAGCCAGTAAGCGGTACAAATAAGTATTAGCCTTGCCCCATTCCTGGAATTGCGCTACAGTCCTCTTCGCTTCCTCACTTTCTTCATGTATCCAATTTACGTCCGAATATAAAGGTACAAGTTCAAGAGCCATTTTGTAGTCTCCATATTCCTCGTATACATTTGAACGCATTAGATGGGCATACAATATATAAAAGCAAAAAGGTCTTTCTCCGCTCTTCACCGTCTCTTTATGTTTCGAGCGACAATAAAGATCATATTGAATTGTAGCAATCCGTAGTAATTCAAGAGCAAGCTCATTTACTTTATTCCATAATTGCATTGTATAGTAGACATGCATCAAATCTTTCAACGCATCCAGCTGATCCGCCTCATTAAGGCGCGGGATGTAGCTCTCAAACAGAGTAGCAGCGCGCAGGTTCGTGCTCTGATCATCACCAAGTGCGATCTGGAACAGGCGGTATTGGCACATAGCCAGCCGTTCGGAGTACTGGTATTTCTCGCTGGCGCTTACATTCTCGTAGAGCAGTGCTGCCCCCGGCCAATACCCCTGCTGAAACAATCCTTCGGCTACTTCGAATAACATGGGAACATAGGTCAGATTATCAAGCAGATTATGTACCAGAAGCTCGATACAGTCCATGCGCCCAAGCTCTGCACACTTTACAATAAAAGGCCGAAGCCGCCGCCAGGTCGGTGCCGAATGATAGAAGCATTCATCTACATATAAACTGTAAAAATAGTCCTCGCGTACCCCCATCCCTGCAGTAATTAACTCCAGATGGCTCATGGCAATCGGCTGATGACCATTAATAATCCGGCTTAATGTCCCGGAATTAATGCCGGATCTTATGGCAAACTGATTGATAGACAGCTCATGCTTTGATAAATAGTCCACTAGCTGATCTCGAATCGTGGCTGCAGGCTCCAAGGAAACACCACCTTTCCGAATTCCATAATTTAGAATTTTGTGTTTATATCTGTATAGTAGGCGATTATATTCCAATGGTCAATAGACTAGATTCAGATAAAGTATGAATGTGTGAAGTTTTCGAAACAGTTTGGCAACGCGGTTGCCGAATCCGGTTCTGCATGGCTAAATTCACGCTAAAAGCTCCGCCACAGCTGTATTCCCATGTAGACGGCAATCGCCCAGATCAATAGTGCTGAAGCGGTATTCAGCCTCTTAATCACCTTACCGGAGGCATCCATCCTCCCGAGCAGGCGGCCCGCAGCGGCAAGACCCAGGAACCAGATCCAGGAGACGGCCACCGCAGCCGCCGCGAAAGCCCAGCGCACCATACCGTCATATTGCAGCGAGCTCGTACCGATGACGCCCACCGTATCCAGCAGCGCATGCGGATTCAAGAGGGAAACGGACAGTGCATACAGCATCTGTCCCTTCGGAGAGAGGCGCCCCGCCTCTTCCTGCGCCGGAGAAGAGCGCCAGATTCTCCAGCCCATGAAGCAGAGAAACAGGATTCCCGCACTGTATATAAGGGGCGTGACCCAGTCCAGCGATAGAATGACCAGAGAAATACCGCCTACTGCTGCAGTTATAAGCAGCGTATCGCATACCGCTGCCGTCAGAACTACAGGCAGCACACTGCGGAATCTCGCGTGCTGTGCCCCTTGATTGAATACGAATATATTCTGCACGCCCAGCGGCAGAATAAGCCCGAAGGCCAGAATGATTCCATGTACAATGGCTTCCGTCATAACTTCTTCCTCCTTCATATAAGCTGTGATGCTGCCGGATAGACAAGCTTCCACAGCGTTTTCCCGGTTAGTGCATTCTGATCGTACTCTGGTGCAGAGGCTGCCGTAACCATCCAAGTTGTCCGTCTCATACCCAGCCAAGCTTAATAGACGACTATGAACCATGGTACACTCAAGGAAAGAAACCACAAAAGAGGAGCCGGTCCCTTGACACATCAGCATCCGCCAGATCATCCAGACTTAAGCGCTGCCGGTCCTTCCGGTCATCCTGAAGCTCCCGCACCTGCCGCTCTTGAAAAGGAGCCGGACGGCTCACTCCCGGTCCTGCAAGGCGCATGGAAGCCGGACCCGGCTTCCCCGCTGCCGCTTCATAGTCAGATATCCTCCTACTTCCTCGCCAAGATCAGCAGCGGGGCCTGGCCTCCCGGCATGCGGCTGGCTCCGCAGCGTGAGCTCTGCCGCATGCTCGGTGTTAACCGCAGCACGGTGGTCACGGCGCTGGGCCAGCTTACAGCACTGGGCCTGATTGAGGGCAGACGCGGCGGAGGCACCGTAGTAGTAGCGGATGCACGTTCCGGCATCCGGCCCGCCGGTGATTCCAATGCGGTCACAGCTCCGGCAGAACCGGAGCGCCGGGGCAACTGGAATGATTATGTGGAGGAGGGGATTCACTATCCCAACCTGCCTACCGTACAGGATATCAACCGGCTCGAATATGAGCCGGGTCTGATCCGCCTCGGCACCGGCGAGCCTGCGCCGGAGCTGTTGCCCGGCGCAGCGATGAACCAGGTGCTGGCCGGGCTCGCGCAGCGCATTCTTCCACCGCTCTCTTATGAGGAACCCCTCGGCAATCCGGCGCTGCGGGCTGCGGTCAGCCGGATGCTGGCCCGAAGCGGCATTGCAGCCGACCCCGCCTCCATTCTTATCACCTCCGGGGCACTTCAGGGACTCCAGCTTATTGCTCTTGGCCTTCTGCCGCGCGGCTCATCGATCCTGCTGGAGAAGCCGTCCTATCTGTATTCGATTCATGCCTTTCAGTCTGCCGGGGTGAAATTCAGCGGGCTGCCCATGGACGGACGCGGGCTGATCCCGGAGTATCTTACAGCTGAGGCTGTCCGCAGCAAGGCGGCGATGCTCTACAGTATCCCTTCCTTTCATAACCCTACCGGGATTCTGATGGATGCCGGGCGGCGCCGGGAGCTTATGCAGGTCACAGGCAGCCTCGGGCTGCCTATTCTCGAGGATGGCGCCTATCAGGAGCTGTGGCTGGATACACCGCCTCCGCTGCCGCTGAAGGCGCTGGACCGCGAGGGAAGAGTGCTGCATCTGGGCACCCTGTCCAAAGCAGCCAGCCCCGGCCTGCGCATCGGCTGGATTGTCGGCCCGGAGCCGGTAGTCCGGCGGCTGGCCGATATCAAAATGCAGAGTGATTACGGCGCAAGCTCCCTGTCACAGCTGGCTGCCGCCAGTTGGCTTGAGGACGGCTATCATGAAGAGCATCTGCAGGTGCTGCGCGGCAGACTCCGGGAGCGCCGTGATCTTGTGCTGGAGCTGCTGCAGCTGCATTGTGCCGGACTGGCAACCTGGAATGTACCGGCAGGCGGATTCTACATCTGGCTGTCCCTCCTGCATCCTGTGCCTCCGCGCAAGCTGTTCACTGCAGCCCTGCGCGCCGGATTGCTGCTGAATACAGGCGATCTATACGACCGCAGTGACCGCGGGCACCTCAGACTGTCCTACGCTTATGCTTCTCCGGCAGAACTGAAGCGCGGAATCACCCTGCTGGCAGATCTAATCAGGGAAGCTCCATGAATAACACGAATTGCCGGATCACAAATAGCGCATAACAAATGACAATAATAATTATTTGTCATTTGTTATGCGCTATGTTATGCTTCTTGCACAGGAAGGGGAAGTTACCCGTGAATAAATTAAGCTCTTTTTTGAGCAAAACAGAAATCCTTAATGCCGCTGAACAAACACTGCGCAAATACGGGCCGGACAAAGCCTCAGTCACTGATGTAGCCAAGCTGCTGGGCGTAAGTCACGGAACCCTGTACCGGCATTTCCCCAGCAAAGCTGCATTGCGGGAGGCGGTGACGGAACGCTGGCTGGAGGAGATGATTGTGGCTCCCCTAAGCGAAATTGCCGGGATGCCCGCAGATAATGCCTTGGGGCAGCTTGGAGATTATATCGCTAAGCTCGTAGAGCTTAAGCAGCATTATGCCGCACAGGACAGCGAGATGTTCAAAATGTATGCAGCCGTCACTGAAGAATCGGCAGCGCTTGTTGAAGTCCACATCCGGAAGCTTCTCGATCACATTGACCTTCTCATTGCCCAGGGCATGGAACAAGGACTTATATCACGGAGTATTCCGGCGGCGGTACAGGCACGTTCAGTCCTCTATGGCACCGCACGCTTTCACCATCCGGCGCACGCCTATGAGTGGCGCAGCCCGGGCATCATGCAGGAATTCGCCCAGCTCTGGACACTGCTGGAAAGAGGATTATCCGTACATTAAATCCAAGGAGGAACTGCTAATGACACAATCATTGCAAGGCAAGGTGGCTATTGTTACCGGCTCATCGAGAGGAATCGGGCGGAGTGTCGCTGAGCGGCTGGCGGAGCAGGGAGCTTCCGTTATCATCAACTATTCGAGCAGTCCCGCCCAGGCAGATGACGTAGTAACGGCCATTCGGGCGGGCGGCGGAACAGCCGCTGCCCTGCAGGCAGACATCAGCAAGCCTGCCCAGATTGAACAGCTGTTCAAGGAGACCAAGGCGCTCTATGGAAAGATCGATATCGTGGTCAACAATGCGGGGATTATGATGAATTCCCTGATCGGAGAAGCTACTGAGGAGCAATTCGACAAGCAGTTCGCCATCAACGTCAAGGGCACCTACTTCTCCTGCCAGCAGGCCTTCTATCACCTCGAACAGGGCGGGCGGATTATTAATTTCTCCACTTCCGTCAACGGCCAGATGTTCCCGGCCTACAGTATTTATGCCGGCACCAAAGGTGCGGTTGAGCAATTCACCCGCCAGCTTGCCAAGGAATTCGGCAGCAAAGGCATCACCATCAATGCGGTGGCACCAGGACCAGTAGCCACAGAATTGTTCCTGGAGGGCAAATCAGAAGCCGTACTGGAAGGGCTGAAGAAGGGCAATGCCTTCGGACGTCTGGGCCAGCCGGAGGATATTGCCGGCGTGGTCAGCTTCCTGGCCGGAGAAGGCTCCGGGTGGATTACCGGCCAGACCCTCCGCGTCAATGGCGGATTCATCTGACTTGCAGAGGTAAACGTACGACTGAAGCCGTCCCCTCACCGGGACGGCTTGTTATCTGTATGCTGCCTTCGTGAAGTTCAACGATTTTCTTCACCAGCGGCAGTCCCAGTCCGCTTCCGCCGCCCCCGCTGACGCTTCTGGATTTGTCCACTTTATAGAAGCGTTCGAAGATCCGCGGCAGCTCCTCTTCGGCAATGCCGATTCCGCTGTCCTTCACCTCCACTTCAATCTGCTCCTCTGAGATGCGTAAGGAGACGGTGATCCGTCCGCCCTCCGGGGTGAACTTGATGCTGTTATGCAGCAGGTTGGTCCACACCTGGCTGAGCAGGTCTTTTACCGCAACCACGGTGGTTTCTGCAAGATCTGCCTCTACCTCAATATCCTTGCCCAGCCACTGCGGCTCTGAGGCCAGGATCATCTCCTGCAGCTGCTTATCCAGCCTGTAGGGCTTCCGCTCGAACGGGAAGCTCTCCGCCTCCAGTGCCGACAGCTTCAGCAGATTGTCGCTCAGGCCGGACAGGCGGCGGCTCTCCGCTTCAATGATATCCAGGTAATGCTTCCTGCTCTCAGTACTGAGGCTGTCATCCTGCAGGGCTGCGGCAAACCCGCGGATGGAGGTCAGCGGCGACTGGATCTCATGCGATACGTTAGAGATAAAGTCCTGGCGCATCGTCTCCATCCGGCTCAGCTCAGTGGCCATTTCGTTAATCCCCTCCACAATACCGCCAAACTGCCGGTACTGGCCGCTGTTCTCCAGTTCGATTTTGAAATCACCTTTGGAAATCTGCCGCATCGCCGTCAGGATCGGCACATAGAATCTCTGGTCCTGCCCGCGGGTAGCGAAAGCGATGGCGCCAGCCACGCAGAAGAAGATAATCACCTGCATGCCCATAATAAACAGATGATAGCCGTATTCGGAGAAGGACCAGCCGAAATGCCGGACCAGCAGCCTTGAGCCGAAATAGCTTCCGTTCCAGGAGATAAAGAGCATCGCCAATATGCCGGCTATAGGCGCAATCACATTGATTTTCTTCCATACTTTTCCGATTCTGTCCAGCATGCTTATCCCTCCAGCCGGTAGCCAAGGCCCCGGATCGTGCGGATGGCGAACCCGAATTTATCCCGGGGAAACCGCTCGCGCAGACGGCCCACATGAACATCCAGCGTCCGCTCATTACCTTCAAAATCATAACCCCAAATCTCTTCAATCAGCCGGTCGCGTGTCAGCGTCTGACCCGGATAGCTGGCCAGCTTAAACAGCAGTTCAAATTCCTTAAGCGGCAGCGTAATGTCGCCATACTCGGATACAACCTCATACGTTCTGCGGTTCATCCGCAGGCTCCCTACGGTAACGCTCTGGGCGGCAGAAATTTGGTACCGCTTCAGCAGCGCCTTCACTCTGGCGATCAGTACGGGCGGCTCGAACGGCTTGACCAGATAGTCGTCTGTACCGAGCTCGAAGCCTTTGACAATCTGTGAGGTTTCACCTTTGGCTGTCAGCATCAGGATCGGGAAGTCATACTGCTTGCGCAGCTCCCGGCACAGCTCCCAGCCGTCCATATTCGGCATCATGACATCAATAATCGCCAGATCGGCCGGGGTCTCTTCGAGCAGCCGCAGCGCCTCCAGCCCATCGGAGGCACTCAGCACTTCTTCCATGCCTTCAGCTCTCAGAAAGACTCCCACCAATTCGCGGATGTGCGGATCGTCGTCCACTACCAGTATTTTGGCCATTTCCTGTAGAACCCTCCTCTATCACACTGCCATGAAGCTCCGGCGTATTCATCTGCAGCTGCTGCTCGGCAAATTCACGGTACAGCTCATGATCCCGCAGCAGCTCTTCATGTGTTCCCTTGCCGGTTATCCGGCCCTTTTCCATAAATATAATCTGGTCCGCATTGACGACTGTAGCCAGTCTGTGGGCAATGACAATCGTGGTCCGGCCCTGCATCAGATTGCCCAGTGCCTTCTGTACAACGGCTTCCGACTGGCTGTCCAGACTGGACGTTGCCTCATCGAGCATGAGAATCTTCGGATCGCGCAGCAGCGCTCTGGCAATGGCGATCCGCTGCCGCTGTCCGCCGGACAGCTTCACTCCGCGTTCGCCGACGTCCGTATTGTACCCGTCCGGAAGCTCTGCAATGAAGCCGTCAGCATATGCCATGGCCGCAGCACGCTGCAGCTCCTCCTTACTGATCTCGCGGTCCAGTCCATATCCCAGATTCTCGGCAATCGTTCCGGCCAGCAGCGGACTTTCCTGCGAGACATACCCGATCCGCTTACGCCAGGATTTCAGGGAGAACATCGACACCGGCTTGCCGCCCATCCGGATAACACCGCTCTGCGGCTCATAGAATCGTTCCAGCAGCGAGAACAGCGTCGTTTTACCGCCGCCGCTTGGACCGACAATCGCTGTCACCTGGCCCGGCAGCATCGTGAAGCTTATCTTGTTCAGCACTTTCTCGCCCGTTTTGTATCCGAAGCTGAGGTCTTCCACATCGATTGGGCCTTCCTCGCTGCCAGCCTCTTCTGCACCTTCATACACTTCTTCCTCTGCCGCTAGCGTCTCGATAATCCGCTCCGAGGCACCTTTGGCCTTCTGAAGCTGCGTGAAGAATTGAGTCAGCTGGGTAAGCGGCATAATAATCTGGATCAGATACAGAATGAAGGCCACCAGTTCACCGGCGGTCAGAACCCCCGAGGACACCTGCATTCCGCCATAGCCGATAATCACCACAAGCAGCATCATGAAGACAAAGGAGACCAGCGGGCTGATCATCGCGCTGATTTTGCCCTCACGGATGCCGAAGGACAGGAGGTTCATAATTCCGCTTCGTCCGGCCTCATACTCCTTCTGCTCGGCTCCTGAGGATTTAACCAGCCGGATTTCAGACAATACACCGCTAAGTGTGGCGGTGAAGGAGGCTGTCTCATCTTGTGTGCCTTTTGATATTTTGTACATCTGCCGGCCCAGCGGTACCAGAATCAGCGCCGACAGCGGGAGGACGGTGAACAGTACCAGCGTCATTTTCCAGTTCAGGAAGAGCAGGACAGAGATTGAACCGACAATGGAGATCACGCCGGTAAAGAGGCTGGCCAGATGCTCCGAGATCAGTGTCTTGAGAATTCCCGTATCATTGGTCATCCGGCTGACGCTTTCACCTGTCCGGTTCTCATTGTAATAGGACACAGGCAGCACAAGGAATTTGCGCCACAGCCGGTCTCTAAGTCCGGCGACAATCTTCTGCCCGACCGCATTCAGCAGATATATCGAGACGCCGCCGGCAAGGGTCTGTGCGATGAAAGCTCCGGCAATTCCGGCAATCTGCAGCTTGCTGACGGAAGCCAGCGAGAAGCCGTCGACCAGGTTCTTCGTGAACATTGGAATAACAAGACCCACTAGGGTCGAAATCATACTGAGGCCCAGAGCCAGTGCCAGCAGCATGTAGGAGGGTTTGGTTTCGTGCAGCAGCTTCAGGAACGGCTTCATCGCTGCTCCCTGCTTCTGCGGTGCTTGAGTGTTCTTCATGGTTAATCCCCTTTTCCGGCGGATAGATGTCAGGAACAGCTGATGTCCCGCTTCCGCCTTCCAACCTAGAATAACTGTGCTTTGTAAACTGAAATTAAACTGTTAATTTTCCATTGATTTGTAATTCCCTATATAAGTTGGTTTGTATCCCTTTTCAACAAATGTTACAGTGATAGAAGCGGCAACTTCTGCCGTTCTAAGGATTCAAGGCATCTGGCGGGAAAGGAGTGCAAAGTTTGCGGGAGAACCTCGATAAGCAGCTGTCTTTCACCTCTCTTAAATGGTTCAACTTCTTCGTATATGGAACGGTCGTCCTGTTCACCAGCTTCTTTCCCCTTTATCTTCAGGAGATGGGAATGAATAAACTGGAGATCGGGAGCCTGATGTCGGTAGGTGCGCTCGTCTCTATTATTGCCAATCCCTTCTGGGGTATATGGAGTGACCGTTATCAGAATATCCGGCGGATTGTCCTGGTCATGCTGACCGGCACGCTGGTCTTGTCCCAGCTAGTCTTTCAGGCGAATACATACGAGATGATATATATTTCTATTCTGTTCTTCTACTTCTTCCAGGGGCCGCTGTTCGCCCAGAGTAATACCATGATCCTCAGCTATATCGACGGTACCAGCCAGCGGTTCAGCTCATACCGGCTCTGGGGATCGTTAGGCTGGGCGTTGACTGCCATACTGGCCGGACCCGTGATTGAATGGGCCGGTGTTTCCGTGCTGTCTTATCTCTTTGCAGCATTGCTGTGCGCAGCGATGATTGCGCTGATCGCTATGCCGAAGCTTGATCATTCGATCGGAATCGCCCCCTTGCCATTCAGGGGACTGCGTCAGATCTTCTATAACCCGTTCTTCCTCTGCTTCATCCTCTTCGGCATTCTAGTCTCTATCCCGAATACGATGAACAACACCTTTGTGTCACTGTACATCACAGAGCTGGGGGGAAGCAAGACCATGATTGGCCTGGCGGTGTTCCTCTCTTCCATTCTGGAGATGGGAGTGCTGCTCTTGTGCAATTACATTCTTAAACGTAAAATCTCTGTACTGCTGGCCTCTCTCACGTTCGTCAGCGCCCTGTTCTTCCTGCGCTGGTGGATGATGGCCGATGCGACCACTCCACTACAGGTTGCCTTCATTCAGGTGCTGCACTGCATTACCTTTGGTGGATTCTTCTATGTAGGCACCCAGCTTACTATGCTGCTTGTTCCAAGGGCTTACCGGTCCTCGGGACAAGCACTCTACACGCTTACGTGGAGCGGAATATCCGGCATCCTCGGCGGCGTGCTCGGCGGCTGGATGTATCAGAATCTCGGAGTGCAGACGATGTATCAGTCCGGTGCGCTCCTCGCCCTGTTCGGCACCATCGGCTTCGGTCTCATGTGGCTCTTCTTCATCCGCGGCGGCTACCGGCCTCCGGCTGATCCCGAAGACGGAGCGGCAGAGGAGTAGCGGCGGGACCAGAGGTGGGCTGGACCGTTCGATTCACAGCACACAGCAAACAGGCTTGGCTTCCCGGACGGGAGGCCAAGAGGCTTGGCTTCCCGGACGGGAGGCCAAGCCTGTATTCATTCATGGAGAGTCTAGCCTTGTTTGGGCTGGAAAGAGCTCTTCAGGGAAACCACCAGATTGAATACCAGATGCTCCGGTGATGAATATTTGCTGTCTACATTAAAGTAACCATGGCGGAAGAATTGGAACTTGTCCTGCGGCACGCTGTCCTTCAGGCCCGGTTCGACGAAGCCCTGAATGATCTCGATCGATTTCGGGTTAAGCTGATCAAGGAAGGTAGGCTCCGGCTTGCCTTCAGCAGCTTCCAGACCTTCGATTTCGGCCTCGGTCTCAGCTTCTTCTGCGGAGATCAGCGGCTCATAGAGACGGAATTCTGCCGGTACCGCCTGGCTCGCATCTACCCAGTGCAGCGTTCCCTTGACCTTGCGTCCGGTGAATCCGCTGCCGCTCTTCGTTTCAGGATCATAGGTGCAGTGCAGCTCAATAACTTCTCCGTTCTCATCCTTGATGAACTCGTTGCACTTGATGAAGTAAGCATTCTTGAGCCGGACCTCGTTGCCGGGGAACAGGCGGAAATACTTATTCGGCGGAATCTCCATGAAGTCATCGCGTTCAATATAGATTTCCCGGGAGAACGGAATCTGGCGGTTACCCATTTCCGGGTTCTCCACATTGTTCTCAATCTCGAAATACTCGGTTTCGCCCTCTGGATAATTCGTAATAACTACCTTCAGCGGCCGCAGTACAGCCATGGTCCGGGGTACCGTCAGCTTGAGGTCTTCACGGATGAAATGCTCCAGCATCTGCAGGTCTACGAGGCCCTGGCTCTTGGAAATGCCGGTCTCATGCACGAAGCTGCGGATCGCTTCCGGGGTATACCCGCGGCGGCGCAGTCCTGATATCGTCGGCATGCGGGGATCATCCCAGCCGTCGACATGGCCTTCATCCACCAGTAGCTTCAGCTTGCGCTTACTGGTAACGGTCTGAGCCAGATTAAGGCGCCCGAATTCATATTGATGCGGCGCAGCCGGCATCTCGCATTCCGCTACAACCCAGTCATAGAACGGGCGCTGGTCCTCGAACTCCAGCGAACAGAGTGAATGGGTAACATGCTCGATGGCATCTTCGAGCGGATGCGCGAAGGTATACATCGGGTAGATGCACCATTCATCGCCGGTATTGTGGTGATGAGAGTGAGAGATACGGTAAATGACCGGATCGCGCAAATTGATATTCGGAGAGGACATATCGATTTTGGCGCGCAGCACCTTCTCGCCGTCCTTGAATTCGCCTGCCCGCATGCGGTGGAACAAGTCCAGGTTCTCATCGATACCGCGTTCACGGTAAGGACTGTTCTGTCCCGGCTCCGTCAGCGTTCCCCGGAATTCACGGATCTGCTCTGCCGTGAGATCATCGACATAAGCTTTGCCCTTCTTAATCAGCAGTTCGGCCCGCTCATACATCTCCCCGAAATAATCCGAGGCGAAACGCAGCTCTTCCCATTCGTATCCGAGCCACTTCACATCTTCCTGAATGGAGTTCACATACTCCGTGTCTTCCTTGACCGGATTGGTGTCATCGAATCTCAGATGGGTCTTGCCGCCGAATTCATCAGCCAGTGTAAAGTTAATCCAGATCGCCTTGGCATGTCCGATATGTAAATAACCGTTCGGCTCCGGCGGAAAGCGGGTGACCACTTCCTTAACCTTGCCCGAGCGGAGATCTTCGGTAATGACGTTCTTAATGAAATTGGAGGGTGTACCCTGGTTCTCCACAATGATCAACCTTTCGTTCTGTATTATTACTACTTCCTTGTATAAACATGTTTCCTATTAATATACCCGTTAGGCAGGGAATGTTCAATAAAAGTTAAACAGAAACGGCATTCCTGTCCCTGATGTACAACGTATCTGTCCCGGTGAAACTAAGGCGCCTTTAAGATCCCGCAGCGATAAAACTGCATCTTTGACTTCTCTCCCGGCGATAGAGTAGCATGGATCATATAGGATTACCGAGAAGAGGAGGGTACCCATGAAACCGATCAAACTGCCCAAAGAGCAGCGGGAATTGATCACCGAGAATATCCGCGCATACTTCGAAGCCGAACGCGGGGAAACGATTGGCCATCTGGCAGCAGATAGTCTGCTGGAGTTCTTCCTGAACGAGCTTGGGCCGGCTGTCTACAACGGGGCACTGAGTGACTGCCGGACACTGGCCTCACAGCGCATGCAGGCGCTGGAGGAAGATATCTACGCTCTGGAGTGGAAAAAGCGCTAGGGCAGAAGCTTATACCTTACGCCGCAGAGGGGGAAGCCGCATGTTTAATTATGTCATTGATGAAGAGCTGAAACTGAAGCTGCTTATGCCGGAGCATGCCCGCCATATGTACGCCCTGGTGGAGCGCTCACGCCACCGGCTCAGGCAGTGGCTGCCTTGGGTGGACGGCGTAGCCGAGCAGGCCCACCTGACTACTTTCATCAAGAATGCCGTGAAGCAGGGCAGTGACAATGGCGGCTTCACGGCCGGACTATGGGTCCGGGAGGAGTTGGCCGGGATCATCGGTTACCACGAGATTGACTGGCATAACCGGTCTGTCGGTATCGGCTACTGGCTGGGTGAAGGCTATGAAGGCAACGGCTACATGACCAGCGCCTGCCGGGTATTCGTGGATTATGCCCTGCTGGAGCTGGAGCTCAACCGTGTAGAGATCCGCTGCGCCACGGGTAACACGGCAAGCAGGGCCATTCCCGAGCGGCTCGGATTCATCTTCGAAGGCGTGATCCGCGAGGCCGAGAAGCTGCCCGCAGGTTATGTGAACCACGCAGTCTACGGTCTGCTGCGCAGCGAATGGAAGCTGCTGGGCTGACAGCAAGGCAGCAGCAGGCAGCATGTTATTATGCGCACTTATACGCAGCATAAGCCAGAACCCCCGGAGGCATAACATAAGCCCCGGGGGTTCTGGCGTACCGTCTTCCATGTTATTGCTCCGGTCTAGTTCTCCGCTGCCGCAAGCCAGCCCCGGAATTTCTCCCGGATGCCGGCTGTGAGGCTGTCCAGCCCGGCTAGCTCGGCTAGTCCGGTCTTATCCTTGCGCCCGTGCTCCATCGAGTACAGCACCTGCTTCACAGGGAAATGGCCCGCTCCGCTCTCCCGCTTAATAATCCGGTCACCGGATGCAATCCTGCCTTCACGCAGCACGCGGAAATAGAACCCGCTGTAACCGGTGGACAGCACCCGCGCAGGCATATCCGCCGGTCCATGCTTCTGCGAGAGCTTGAAGCAGGGGAAGCGCGGCTGGCTTACCTGCAGCAGTGCCGTACCAATCTCAAAGACATCCCCGATGCACACCTCGGTCTCCAGAAGTCCGCTCACTGTGATATTCTCACCGAATGCGGAGTAGTCCAGCTTCCGGCCAAGCAGCTCTTCCCAGTAGGCATAATGCTCAACCGGATAGACGCAGACGGCCTTGTCGGGGCCCCCGTGGTTTACCAGATCCGCTTGCCCGTCCCCGTCGAAACCTTCAGCATGAAGCTCCAGCGGGCCGGTGACCGGCAGCTTGTAGATGCCCGTTTCCAGCGGTTTGCCGCGGTAATCCACGGTCTTCGGCTTGCCTACATTAAGTGAGACGACTTCCATCTTGATTCCTCCTAGTCCAGCATGCAGCTCATGAATACCTCATCTACATATCTTCCGCCCAGATAGAACTCCTCCCGCAGCCGTCCCTCCTCCTCGAATCCGCATTTGCGGTAGAACGAGAGTGCCGGTGTATTGCAGGAGAGCACACGCAGGCGCAGCTTACGGATTCCATTCTCTGCGGCATGGCGCTTGATCTCTGCGATCAGCCGGCTGCCTACACCCAGGCGCTGGAAGCGCGGATGTACGGCAATATTAACCTCGCATACATGGCGGTTGCTCTCCATTCCGCTGGGACAGCCGAAGCCGACATACCCGCATAGCTCCCCGTCCTGCAAGGCTACAAGCTGGGAGCCGGGCGGTGCATGCAGCAGATAATCCTCCCGGGAGCGCCACATCAGCGGACCGGGTGTTGTCTCCTCTGTCCAGATCATATTATCGAGAATGATCAGCTCACGGGCATCCCTGATTTCAGAGGGACGGATGGTGAAAGCCGAATCCCTGTTTAGTTGTTGCATAGCTTCTACACCCCTTGCCTTGCTAAGCAGATAATAAAAGGATTAGTTACAGCGCAGCCGTTTATACAGTATTGCCCCGGAGCTTCACGGTCCCGCGGTTAACGTAGGCATGGACCGCGAAGAATCCCACGGACAGAACCGCCATCCCGCAGGCCAGCCAGCCTGTCGGCGCAAGGCCGCCTCTGTCGAATTGAATCCCCATCAGATACGGGCCGATAACCCGGCCGACCGCGCCGATACCGCCGCTAAGCCCGAGATAGAAGGGCGCACTGCGCTGGGCATGCTCCGAGATGAAGGATGGCATGGCCGGAGAGATCAGCATCTCACCCAGTGTAGCCAGCACCATCGCCAGCAGCATGCCCGGGTAGCTCGGCATGAACAGTATGACCGCATACCCGCCCAGATAGAATACGGCGCTTGCTGTCATCTGCGCAGTAGAAGTCCCTGCGAACCAGCGTTTGATCAGACTGACCAGCGGCTGCGCGGCAAAGATAAGTACGCCGTTCAGCGTCCAGAGGAAGCCGTATAACTGCTTCGACCAGCCTTCTGAAATAATAAACGGCGATACTCCGGTATTCCAGATCGAATTGCCGATCAGCAGAAACATCGAACCAATAGCCATGTACAGATAAATCCGCGTATGCCCCAGCAGCTTCCAGCCTGAGGCTTCCCCCTGCGGGTGTTTCTTCTGTATTTTCTCATGGGACGGCGACGGTGCTGTCCCCACCCTGCGCAGATAGACAAAGAAGAATCCGGCAAACACTGCCGAAGTTACACCGTTCAGCACAAAGCTCAGCATATAATTGCCCAGGAATCCGCTCAGTGCGGTACCCAGTGCTACCCCGATATTGTTCGAGACATAGACGATATTGAACAGCTCTCCGCGCTGCTCCGCGAACCGAAAACCGATAAAGGCCTGAATAGCCGGGAGAGACAGGGAGTTGAACAAACCCATCAGGCCCATAACTATAATGAATATACTCCAGCTGCCGCTTGCCCACGGAAGAGCAAACAGGGTCAGCGCGTTCATGGCCAGTGCTCCGACAATCAGGCGGTTTACCCCTACCTTGTGATACAAAGATCCGCCCAGCAATTGCCCGGCAATCCCCCCGAGGGATTGGACCAGCAGAACAATTCCCGCATCTTTCATACTGCGTCCCAGCTCATCAAATACATACATCGTAACCAGCGGCCACATTAGCGCACTGCCGGTTGCATTAATGAGACTGGCAATCAAGAACACTTTGACTTCCTTCGGATAGGCCTGCAAAAATCTCATAACTTGTCTTTCATCCCCTGTAACATAGGTGTCATTAATCCATCCAGTATCATCTGAAAACAGGATGAAGGGCAAGTTCTTGCGTTAATGCTTTATCGCATAGCATCATTGAATTCACTGTTGCGAAATTCCAAATCACTTCCCGCCTGCCGTGCTATTTATATTCTATAACCGCATCTTCTGCACGTAAAGAAAATAGGTGGATATGACCTGATTCGTTCCCCGCAGGCCGGGGTAATAGTGCATATGAAACACTCCCTATTTATTCGCCGTGAATCCGATTTCGTTCCCCCGAGTCGGATATGCACGGCGAATTTTGTTTTGCCCTGAAGTTATTCCAGGCAGAGTCCGGGGTTACAAGTAGAAACGGCTACGCCGTCCTTAAGAGGACGGTATCCGTTTCAGCGAGAAATAGAAGGATAAGTTATCGTGTGAAACATATAAATTCTTATATTTACAAAAAACACTCCCTGTCTCTCTGCGATTCCCAATACGCCGTCCTTAAGAGGACGGTATCCGTTTCAGCGAGAAATAGAAGGATAAGTTATCGTGTGAAACATATAAATTCTTATATTTACAAAAAACACTCCCTGTCTCTCTGCGATTCCCAAAAAACAGGGTGCCGAGAAGCCAGGAAGTGCTTGGGCCAAACTATTGAACATGCCGGTCATCACCGGCGGATTTTGAATTAAGCGTGTTTCTTCACACCTGCAGCGGAGATTCCTTCAACAGCCGTTACAGCTGCCGGCTCCTTACGCAGGTAAGCCATCCAGTAAGCCGCTGCGACGAAGATCGCGCCGCCCGTAAGATTGCCCAGCCATACCGGGGCAAAGTTGGCGAAATACTGCGCCCACGTGAAATGTCCTTCGAAGATGGCAGCAGGGATAAGGAACATGTTAGCTACAACGTGCTGGAAGCCGATGGCTACAAACGCCATTGTCGGGAACCAGATACCGAGGATTTTTCCGCTGAAATTATCTGCTCCATAGGAGAGCCACACTGCCAGCGCCACGAGCCAGTTACAGCCGATCCCGGAGATAAAGGCCTGCAGGAAGGTCGCATCAATCTTGTGCTCAGCCATACTTACCAGCTTCTCCAGATACACCCCGTCCGATGTAAGGCCAACGACATGACCGAAGAAATAAGCAACGAACAAGGCACCTGCCAGGTTGCTGAGTGTAATCAGCACCAGGTTCTTAATCACTTCCCAGAACGAAATCTTCTTCGCAATAAAAGCAAGCGGCACCGCCATCATGTTGCCTGTCAGCAGCTCGCCTCCGGCAAGCAGCACCAGTATCAGCCCTACCGGGAATACCGCAGCTCCGATGAAGTTAGCGATGGACCCCCACTCTGCAGGCGCACCGGCAATGACACGAATATCCAGCAAAAATCCGAGCGCGATAAACGCTCCTCCCAGGAAACCAAGAATAAGTACAGTGCTGAGCGGATTGTGCGCTTTCTTGACTCCGTTCTCTACCGTTACTTCGGCGATCCCCTGCGGTTTGTTATAAGCCATGATTCCTATCCCCTTCTAATTACTTAAAATTTGTTCCTTTATGCCATTGTAACGTGATCACAATCACATTAACGTGATAAAAATCACTCTCAGAAAACCTAAGTGAAAGTTTTCACTGACATGTCAAATTTACCATAAAAGGTTAGGCGGCGGAATATTTTTCTCATTCGGACCCGGAATTAATAGTTAAAACCACAAAAAAAAGGAGCCCTTGCGGGCCCCGGCGAAATCAGGGGGTTTAGATGTGTACTGGTTCTTTAACGGCAACTGTCTTGGGTAGTGCCTGAAGTCCTGCAGTGTTCAGGAAGTTCCAAGGCTTGTTGTAATGCGGCTGGAAGAAGAAATCAATGAAGGCCAGCTGATCCACGGTCATTTTATTCTGAATACAAACCGATACGGTATTGATCGACTGCGTCAGATCCATCTTGGACATAATCTGTGCCCCAAGAATGCGGCGGGTCGCACGTTCGAATACGACTTTTACCTGAACCTGCTCGAATGTCGGCATAAACTCCGGACGGTAGTTGTCAATCAGCATTACACTTTCAGCATCCATACCCTCGGCTTTGGCGGCCTCCTCTGTAAGTCCGGTACCGGCAATATTGTCTTCATAAATCTTGATGCCTGATGTTCCCTGCGTGCCCATATAAGGAATCGTGTTCGAGACCAGATTGCGGGCTACCAGTGTCCCCATGCGTACAGCGTTCGTAGCGAGCGGGATATAGGCATGTTTACCGGTCGGGTTGTAATGAATCGCACAGCTGTCACCAGCGGCATATACATCCGGCAGGCTGGTCTGCATGTAATCGTTGACCATAATAGCGCCGTTCGGAAGCATATCGACTTGACCCTTGAGCAGCTCTGTATTCGGACGGAAGCCGATGCAGAGAATGACCAGGTCGGTTTCATGCTCTCCCTTGCTTGTAATGACCTTAGTCACTTTGCCGTTCTCTCCGGCGAATGCTGCAACCTTCTCTCCAAGCGCAAGCTTGATGCCGTGCTCTTCAAGAGATTGTTGAATCGGAGCCGTAAATTCCTCATCCAGATATTTGCTCAGAATGCGGTCTTCCCCGTCGATCAGGGTAACTTCCTTGCCGTTCATCTGAAAAGCTTCAACCAGCTCAACGCCGATATATCCGGCTCCGACTACTGTAATTCTTGTCACCTTCTGCGCTTGTTCAATAATGGTGTTGGAGTGATTATAATTCTTCGAGAGCAGAATCCCCTCCAGCTCTATACCTTCCAGCTTAGGCACAATCGGCCATGAGCCTGTTGTCATAATTAGCTTATCGTACGTATCTTCAAATTCTTCACCTGTAGCGAGGTTGCGGGCCTTCAATGTTTTGCGGGCGGTATCCACATTCGTCACTTCATGGCGCATCTTCGTTTGCACACCCAGTGCTGCAAGCTGTTCCGGGGAAGAATAGAACAATCCCTGCGGGTCCTTGACGACTCCCCCTACGTAAAGCGCAATGCCGCAAGACAAGAACGATATGTTATCGTTGCGCTCGTAAACCGTAATCTGGGCATCCGGGTACAGCTGTGCGGTATTAACAATTGCGGCGGTTCCGGCGTGTGTACATCCAATGACTGCTACTTTCATGATTTCTTCCTCCTCCAATTTACAAGCCTGTTTCTCTGTAGTTGTGATTAATTTCACTTTATACACTGATTATATTGTGATATTTATCACATTACAAGTGCTTTTGTGAATTTCCTCACATTGTTCACAATTTCAATTTTTAATTATCTACACGAGTTTCTTTTCTTCTTGCATTAGCTTCCCCCGCCAGTAGGACATTATGTCTGTCAGCAGCAGGAAGCAGCGTTAGGATGTGGAACTGTATAAATTCTAATCTTTACAGCAAAAAAGCCCCACTTCACCGCAAACCTTCTGCGGAACAAGTGAGGCTCTATCGAATGGATGGCTGCCGCCTTCCTGCAGCCAAAAAACCTTTTATTCCAAACCGGAAATCACACCATCTTCATCGACCAGCAGCCCTTCTGCAGCCGGTTTGGCGGGTAGGCCCGGCATCGTGACAATGTTCCCTGTGATGACTACAGCAAATCCTGCGCCAAGGGACAGCGTAATGTCCCGGACACCCATGGTGAAGCCTTCCGGTGCTCCAAGCAGCCTCGGCTGATCAGAGAAGGAATATGGCGTTTTGGCCATACAGACCTGAAGCTGGTGCAAGCCCAGCCTGTCAATAACAGCCAGACTGCGTTTGGCTGCCGGAGAGAAGGCCACTTCTGCGCCATGGTAGATTTCGGTGACGATTTTATTGATTTTGGACGGGATGTCCAGGTTGTCTTCATACAGCGGCGCGAACTTTACGGCCTCTTCCCGGTCCAGCAGCTTCTTCAGCTCCTGCGCCAGTTCCTGCCCGCCTGCGCTTCCTTCAGCCCATACCTTGGATACCGCAGCGGGCACACCCAGCCGGCGGCAGGCCTCCAGCACATCGTTAATCTCCGCCGGGGCATCCCCTTCAAAGTGATTGAGGGCAACGAGTACAGGCACACCGAATTTGCCAAGATTCTCAATATGGCGCTCCATATTGGACAATCCGGAGAGCAGCGCTGCCCGGTTGCCGGCATACAGCTCCTCCTTGCGGACGCCTCCGTTATATTTCAGTGATTTCACTGTAACCACCAGCACTGCGGCTGAAGGGGTCAGGCCGGCCTGGCGGCATTTAATATCCATGAACTTCTCGGCACCAAGATCTGCGCCAAAGCCCGCTTCAGTCACTACCACGTCTCCCAGCTTCAGGGCGTACCGGGTTCCGATTACACTGCTGCAGCCGTGGGCAATATTGGCAAAGGGTCCGCCATGCACAATCACGGGCGTGCCTTCAAGCGTCTGCACCAGATTAGGCTTGACCGCTTCCTTGAGCAGTGCAGTCATTGCTTCAACGGCTCCGATGTCCTTCGCGGTTATTGGCTGTCCCAATTGGTCATATCCAACCAGCATCCGGCTCAGCCGTTTTTTCAGATCCGCGAGGTCATTGCAGAGGCACAGCACAGCCATAATCTCAGACGCCGTCGTGATCTGGAAGCCGCTCTCCCGCACCGTCCCGTTGCCGTCGCCAAGACCGGTCACAATATTCCGCAGGCTGCGGTCATTCATATCCATCACACGCTTCCAGACCATCCGCTGCGGGTCCAGGTTCAAGGCGTTGCCCTGAAAAATATGATTATCGATCATCGCGGAGAGCAGGTTATGCGCGGAGGTCACCGCATGGATATCCCCGGTGAAATGCAGATTAATCTCGTCTGCCGGAACAATCTGCGCCTTGCCTCCGCCGGTTGCACCGCCCTTCATGCCCAGGCAGGGTCCAAGCGAAGGTTCACGCAATGCCGCTACTGTCTTGATCCCCGCCGCATTCAGCGCCTGGGATAATCCGATGGTCGTCAAGGTTTTGCCTTCACCCGCCGGTGTAGGGTTAACTGCCGTAACCAGGACCAGCTTGCCGTCCGGTTTATGCTTCAGCTCCGCCCACAGGGACGGCGACAGTTTGCTTTTATATTTACCGTACAACTCCAGATGCTCTTCATTGATCCCTGCTGCCGATGCTACCTCTGTTATTAACCTCATGCCTTTATGAAACCCTCCTGCCGTTATTATCCTGCATCCCATAATTCTTTATGCAATCTCCGTAGATGAGTGAAACATTCCTCTTCAAAGGATACAGTGTCTCTGAAAAGATTCAAGGATAATTTTCATACGGGGGGATACTTCCGTCTCTACAGCCAAGCAGAAACGGCTTGCTTAGATATCAAAAAAACTCCCGGAAAGGGTGCGCGTGCACCCCAATCCGGGAGCGGACTATTTTGTGACAGCTATCCTTACTTACTTCAGCAGCGATTCAATAAGGTCCTTCATGCTCTCCGGTGATTCCTTCGGCTCCACACGCGCCACCACATTGCCGCTGCGGTCTACCAGAAACTTCGTGAAGTTCCACTGGATATCGCTGCTCTCCCCGTCACCCGGCTGCTGGCCCTTCAAATATTGAAACAGCAGGCTTGCCTCCGGCCCATTCACATCTACCTTGGCAAACACCGGGAAAGTAACGCCGTAATTGATCTGGCAGAAGGCTTCCGCTTCCTCACTTGTACCCGGCTCCTGGCCGGCAAACTGGTTGCAGGGGAACCCCAGCACAACAAGCCCTTGATCTCCGTATTGTTCGTACAGCTTCTGCAAATCTCCGTATTGCGGGGTAAGCCCGCACTTGCTGGCCGTATTGGCGATCAGCAGCACCTTGCCCTCATAGTCCTTAAACGGCACTTCTGTACCCGAAGGTGTGACTCCGGCAAAACTATAGATCGACATCCTGCTTCGCTTCCTTTCGGCTGTATGTTCGTATTTATCTGGCGGCTTATAGAGTCCATGCCCATATGCAACTTATGCAGCTTATGCATCACTGCGAGCATTCCTCTTTATTTTATCCTATTGGCAGCGTGATACAAAATTTCAGGCTCCGATTGCGGTGCGGGTGGCAGCTGCAGGGATAATCGTTAAGTGAGCAGCCCATTTGGGGCCACATTGTACTCGGTTTTTCGCATACATTGGGCTCGTTTACCTTCGCAGTGACACATTGTACTCGGTTTTTCGCATACATTGGGCTGTTTACCTTCGCAGTGACACATTGTACTCGGTTTTTCGCATACATTGGGCTCGTTTACCTTCGCAGTGACACATTGTACTCGGTTTTTCAAGTACATTGGGCTCGTTTACCTTCGCAGTGACCCATTGTACTCGGTTTTTCGCATACATTGGGCTCGTTTACCTTCTCAGTGACACATTATACTCGGTTTTTCAAGTACATTGGGCTCGTTTACCTTTGCAGTGACACATTGTACTCGGTTTTTCGCATACATTGGGCTCGTTTACCTTCGCAGTAACACATTGTACTCGGTTCTTCAAGTACATTGGGCTCGTTTACCTTTGCAGTGACACATTGTACTCGGTTTTTCGCATACATTGGGCTCGTTTACCTTCGCAGCCAGCCCACTTCGGGCAAATTCAAGGGTATTTATGCTCTTCATTTCCCCATCCAACGTGTCCTAGAAAAGCTACCCTCTTCGCGTCAGCCCACAGGCTTCAGCAATAAGCCGGAGGGATGTCAGCTTATCCTCAAAGTTGTGAATATGTGATGAAATCATCAGCTCCCCGCATCGATATTCTTCCGACAGCGCCTGCAATTGCTCTCTGACTTCACTCGGCGACCCTACGACCATCCGCTTACGGTTATCCTTAATGGAGAACCTGTCATAAGGTGTATATGTATAATTCATAGCAGTTTCTACAGAAGGAGTGACGGTGGAGAGATGCTCTTTCTCCAGTAACACCAGCGACAGATCCATGCTGGCGGCCAGGCGGTCCGCTTCCTCAGAGGTCCCGGCACAGACGGCAAAAACTGCCACCAGCGATTGTGGTGTTGCAGCAGCACGGGATGGAGCGAAGCTGTCCGCATACTCCCGCACCGCTTCCGCTCCACCGTTCCCGTTGATAAACCGGGCGAAGGCATATCCGGTCCCCAGCCGGGCGGAGAGCGCCGCACTGGCACTGCTTGAACCCAGCAGCCAGATTTCCGGCGCTGTACTCACGGCAGGTGTAGCCTGCAGTCCGGCATAGCGGTGCGGAGGTTCCGCATCCCCAGTCTCATCAGAATCATGCAGATAAGCAATGAGTTCCTTAAGCTGCTGCTCATAACGTTCTATATCCTCAGGATTCACGCGGTTATCCTGCAGCGCCCTGGCGGACAGCGCACCGCCGCCTGCTGCTCTGCCCACACCCAGATCGATCCGCCCGGGATACAAGGCTTCCAGGACGCGGAAGTTCTCGGCGACCTTGTAAGCACTGTAATGCGGGAGCAGCACAGCTCCTGAGCCGATGCGGATCTCCGAAGTTACAGCAGCCAGATGAGACATCAGCACCTCCGGACTGGAGCCGGCCAGTCCGGGCGCCGCGTGATGCTCTGCAACCCAGAAGCGGTGATACCCGAGTCGCTCAGCTTCGCGGGCCAGCAATACTGTCTGGGCCAATGCCTCCGCAGGCGAGCTCCCTTCAGACACCGGCGATTGATCCAGAATGCTTAATTTCATATAGGAGAGCTCCAATGGGTTTGAATTTTCAACTTCGGCGGAAACATCTATATTGGTCCAGTCCATTATATCACCGGATATATCACCGAATATATCACCGAGTCAGTCAGTCTGAGCATCCGTCAGCATTACAGACTATAGGCAGATACAAGGCAGAAGGAGGGGCCGCAGATGCAGAAACAACGGGCACTGGCCTCTTCAAGGCGGCACCCGTTGTCTGCTGCTGCTTAATGCTGTACCATCTTCACCAGCATATGCGCCAGCCGGTGGCGCTCTTCTTTGTTTCCGGCCTTCCACAGTTCCAGCAGCAGCTTCTCCTCACTGTTGCGGGGCTCTTCGTACGCCGCCAGATAATCGGCGATTTTCTCGGCAGCCACAGCCAGCTGCTCATCGCTGAGCCCGATTTTCTGCGCCAGGTGGATGCGCTTTCCCAAGTAGCTTTTGAAATCCTCGAAATTGTTCAGGATCATTTCCTTCTGCCCCGGCTCAATCCGGTCCAGCGCATCGTTCACCCGGTGCATCGTCACACTTCCGTCCTTGCTCACCACATGATTATGTTCAGACATTCAGAACACCTCCCATTTATTAGTGTGCGGTTTCCCACTAATTAACCAGAGGTCCCGTAGGTGAACCAAACGATGGCCGCCGAAGGATATAGGAGGATTGATCATCATCCCGTGGGCACAACCGCTTTCCTGCGCAGACAGAAACTTTCAGCACTCTCCCGGCCCGGGCTGCTAGTGACGCGGACTGAGAATCGCTTATTCGGGCAGAGTGGCCGTATTTGCAGATCAAGCGGACTCAGAATCCCTTATATGTCCGCAGATCCTCATTTCAGGCAAAAATACATACGATAACGGAATCTCAGTCCGCTTCGGCGCCAATATGATGATTAATGGTGAAATAGGTGCTTCTCAGTCCGCTTGCGTCAGGCTCAGCAATCCAACTATATAAACCGCAATGTAGCAACAACCCTACAAGCTACCATTCAGCCGCTGTGGGACTGGAGGAATACATCAATCCCATAAACTTGATTCGTTGTCGGCAGAATGAGACTCTTAGGAAGCACTGTAGACATAAATGTTGTACGTTTTGCAACTTTGATTCCTTGATAGCAGGGTGTTCGGGCGAATTGTTGTATAAAATACAAGAATAATCCTGATAAACCCCTTGAACACAGTGAAATCCTGCCTTTTTATACGAAAATAAACGTAGGCTTTAGTAGGCATGAGCTTAGCATGT
>NZ_JUEI01000103.1:0-24823 GCF_000802655.2 Paenibacillus sp. IHB B 3415
CGGTAACAATCAAGAAATCTGGTGACAACAGCGGCCGAAAGTCCAAATATCCACCGCAGTTATGAACAACATCCCCATTGGAATTATTTTAAGTTCAATCTATATTAAGCGTATGAATCAGAAATCTAAATACAATAGCGGCCGGAAGTCCAAAACTCACCGCAGTTACGGCTTAACACTGATTTGTTTAGTTTTATTCTTAAGAGCCTTGAGGCAATACGAATCGAATATCCCAGGCGCTCAGCAGTCAGATCATCAATCATTACAAACGTGGACAGATTGAGGAACAGAAGGTGAAAAGTGAATGAGCAGTTTATCAGAGCAATTTTTGCCGGCTTTTCTGGAAGAGGTCGTTGGTGACCGATTTGGCCGGTATTCCAAATATATCATTCAGGACCGGGCGATTCCGGACGTCCGCGACGGGCTGAAGCCCGTGCAGCGCCGGATTCTGTATGCGATGTACGACTCTGGCAACACGCCGGATAAGCCATACCGCAAGTCGGCCAAAACAGTCGGTGACGTCATGGGTAACTACCATCCCCATGGAGACTCCTCGATCTACGACGGGATGGTCCGGATGGCTCAGCCCTGGAAGATGGGACATGTGCTTGTCGACGGACACGGCAACTGGGGTTCGATGGATGATGACCCTGCAGCAGCTATGCGTTATACAGAAGCGCGCCTGTCTCCAATCGCTTTGGAGATGATGCGTGATATTGAGAAACGCACCGTACTTTTCAAGGACAATTTCGATAATACGGCAAAGGAGCCGGTCGTGGTTCCATCCCGTTATCCGAATCTTCTTGTCAACGGGACAAGCGGGATCTCTGCCGGGTTTGCCACGGAAATTCCGCCGCATAACCTGCGGGAAGTCATCGATGCCTGTATCGCTGTCATGCAGAAGCCGGACATCGCGCTGGAGGACATCATGACCTTCATCAAAGGTCCCGACTTCCCTACAGGCGGAACGATTATGGGCGGCGACGGCATTATGGACGCGTACCGTACTGGTAAAGGCCGCATCTACCTGCGCTCGAAGACAGAGATTGAGAACCTGCGCGGCGGCAAGCAGCAGATCGTTATCACCGAAGTGCCTTTCCAGATTGTGAAGTCGCGGCTCGTGACCTCCATGGAGAATATCCGACTGGAGAAGAAGATCGAAGGCATTGCCGAAGTCCGCGACGAGAGCGGTCGTGAAGGGCTGCGGATTGTGGTTGAGCTGAAGAAGGAAGCCGATGCGAATGGTATTCTGGCCTACCTGCTCAAAAAAACCGATCTGCAGATCACCTACAACTTCAACATGGTGGCCATCGTTAACAAGGCTCCGCAGCAGCTCGGCCTGAAGTCGATCCTTGAAGCCTATATCGCCCATCAGCGTGAAGTGGTTACCCACCGCACCCAGTTTGATCTGGAGCGGGCAGAGGACCGGGCCCATGTCCTGGAAGGGCTGGTTAAAGCTCTGAACATTCTGGATGAAGTGATTGCCGCAATCAAGGCGTCGAAGAACCGCCAGGATGCCCAGAATAATCTCGTGTGGATGTTCGGCTTCAGCGAACGCCAGGCCGATTCCATCCTTACCCTGCAGCTGTACCGCTTAACCAATCTGGAGATTCATTCGCTCCAGAAGGAGCTTGATGAGATGCATGCCAAGATTGCTGTCCTGCAGGGCATTCTGGACAGTGACAAGAAGCTGGTTGCCGTCATCCGCAAAGAGCTGCTGGAGATCCGTGATAAATACGGGATTGACCGCCGTTCGCTGATTCAGGGTGAAGTGGAGGAACTGAAGGTCAGTATGGAGGTTCTCGTGAATGCGGAGGATGTGCTGGTCGCCATTTCAGAGGGTGGTTATATCAAGCGGACAGGCATGCCATCCTTCACCCGTTCAGGCGGAGAGCGCCACTCATCGGGTGTCAAGGACGGCGACCATATCGTCAGGCTGCTGGACCTGAATACCCGGGACAGCCTGCTTGTGTTCACCCGCAAGGGCCAATACTTCCTGCTTCCGGTTCATCAGATACCGGAATTCAAATGGAAGGAGCCTGGTACCGCGATCGTGAACGTGATCGGCCTCGCCAAGGGCGATGGCATTGTCAGTGTGCTGCCGGTCGGCAATCTGGAGGACCCGCTGGCAAGTCTGGTCTTCGTCACCCGTAAGGGACAGGTGAAGCGTACAGAGCTCAAGGAGTACTCTACAAGCCGTTCCGGAGCCGTTGCCGCCTGTAAGGTAGCTGACGGTGATGAGATCATTACAGTGGCGCTGAGCAGCGGAGACAAGGACATCGTGCTTGTGACCCGTGAAGGGATGAGTATCCGCTTCCGGGAGAGTGAAGTCAACCCTATGGGCCGTGTGGCCACAGGGGTAAGAGGGATTCAACTGCGTGAAGGCGACGAAGTCGTCTCCAGCTTCTGGGTCGGTGAGGACGAAGGGGAGATTCTTGCGGTTACCGAGATTGGCTACGCCAAACGCTCTCTGCTGCTGGATTACCCTTCACAGAGCCGCGGAGGCAAAGGGATGCCGACATTCGAGTTCAAAGAAGGCAAACGGGTTCGCCCGAACGGCAGCAGACTTGTGGGGGCCTTCTACTGCAAGGAGCCGCTGGAGCTGACCGCCATCACCCAGAGCGGTGCGGTTCATGCCTTCTCCTCTGAATCGGCACCGCTTGGTGAGCGCCGTTCCATCGGCAAGCAGCTGGTTGCTGTCGAGAAGAAGGATGAGATCATCAGCCTGTACCCGGCAGTTAAATAGCCGGGGCAGAAGCTTATAATATTAAATAATTTAAACGGCGTTCGGCTGCTCTGGTCTATAGAGCTCCGAACCATCAGCCTGTACCCGGCAGTTAAATAGCCGGGGCAGAAGCTTATAATATTAAATAATTTAAACGGCGTTCGGCTGCTCTGGTCTATAGAGCTCCGAACGCCGTTTATTTGTATTAGCGGGATTTACAAGTTTGGTCAGGCAGCGGAAAATTACACTGTTTGCTCCGAGTCACGTCAAAAAGAGTATAGAATGCCTAATGTTGCAGTTATTACAACTGTGATACATGGATACCAGGGAAATGATAGGTATTGTTGTATGAAATACAAGAATAACCCCCGCTAAGGTCCTTTATAGATGGGGAATGCTGCCTTTCATACAACAATTCTAGATTAAGGCCGATATCATAAGGGGAATGTTGTATTTCGTGCAGGAATTGGTGCAGAATTTTCGTCAAACCAGCAGTCACTCCATCTCCACCACAAACAGCGGGTTCAGTGACACTCCATCACCACAACAAACACCGGGTTCATTGAGAAATCTGTAAGTACGTACCTTAAATTCACTAGCGGCCGTGATTTTATTTTTTTCTTTTGCAGGAAATGGAATTTTTTTCGCGAAAATGTTTAGGTATACCGGATAGAGATCCGCAGGGAAAGGAAGGAATAAGTGTGCACTCCACTGAATTCAGTAAAATCTGGCATAAGATATTAAAGGACTATAAGCTACATATGGATAGCAAGCTTGCCCCTACACTGACCGATGCCCAGCTTACCGTACTGGAATTGCTGCAGGAACGTGACGCGATGAAACCTTCTGATTTGGCTCCGCATCTGGCCACCAGCCCGGCGGCTGTAACTATGCTGCTTGACCGGATGGAGAAGCATAATCTGATTATCCGTGAACGCGATGCCTCCGACAGGCGGATCGTCTGGGTAAGCATCACCGAGACAGGCAAGAACGAGACCTCGCGCGGACTGAAGATCCGCAGTGATTTTTTTGCCGAAGCGCTCGATCCCATTTCATCACATAACCAGCAGCTGCTGCTCTATCTGATGGGGAAGATGGCGGTAGCTCCCGCACCGGCTCCGGAAGGTTCGACTCCTTAATAGATGTCCAGTGTTGACCTCATATATATGCATACACGCAAAAGCAGGCTATCCGTTACCGGATAGCCTGCTTTTGGTTCTGCGGGGTCCACAGATTCCAGGGATGGGTCTGTGGAGGCAGGGAGATTAATTCAACTTCCTCTGGCCTGCTTTTGGTTCTGCGGGGTCCACAGATTCCAGGGATGGGTCTGTGGAGGCAGGGAGATTAATTCAACTTCCTCTTTGGTCACCGGATGCGGGAACCCGACCAGTGCTGACCACAGCGCAATCTGCTGTCCGGGTCTGTTCACTGCGGCCCCGTACTTCTGATCTCCGTACAGCGGGCAGCCAATGCCGCTCAGCTGTACGCGGATCTGGTGGGAGCGTCCGGTAAGCAGATCGATCTTGAGCAAGGTGTAGCCCTCAGCGCTGCCGAGCACCGTATAATCGAGAATCGCTTCTTTGCCGCCCGGTGTTCCTTTGCGGACAATACTGACCGTGTTGCTCCGCTCATCCTTCAGCAGCGTATTAATCAGCCGGCCCTGGGATGCAGGGGGCTTGCCATGAACGACGGTCAGGTACACTTTGTGGAAGGCGTGGGTGCGGACGCTCTCAGACAGCCGTGAGGCTGCCTTGGAGGTTTTGGCGAAGATCATCGCACCGCCTACAGGCCGGTCCAGCCGGTGTACGAGGCCCATGAAGACATTCCCCGGCTTGGCGAAACGTTCCTTCACATCTTCCTTAAGCAGGGTCAGCAGATCCGCATCGCCTGTAGCATCCTCCTGCACCGGAATGTTAACGGGCTTCACAATGCCGAGCAGATGGTTGTCCTCATATAAAATCTCGAACCGGGACTGTCCGCTGCCGGACTTCCCGGTTGTTCCGTTGTTCTGCGCGGTCATGGCTTACGCCTCCCAGCGGCCCAGAATTCCGCAAGGCAGATTCATGCCGGAGGATGTAATCGGCAGTCCGATCTCACCGGAGGTAAGCTTGCCGCCGTAGCGCTTGCCCATGGTCATTGACAGCATATTGCGCAGTACGGTAGGCGAAATGCCTGTAGTGTAGGAGTTAATCAGCATGAACAAAGGCCGGTCGCTCATAATCTCCATGCAGCTCTCCAGGAACGGATAGAGACTGGCTTCGAGCTTCCACATTTCACCGCCCGGGCCTCTTCCATAGGAAGGCGGGTCCATGATAATTGCATCATATTTGCTGCCGCGGCGTTGTTCACGCTGCACGAACTTGAACACATCATCTGTAATGTAGCGGACCGGCTTGTCGGCAAGCCCGGACAAGGCAACATTCTCCTTCGCCCACTGAACCATGCCCTTAGCGGCATCGACATGAACTACGGAGGCTCCGGCACTAGCCGCTGCAACGGTTGCTCCGCCGGTATATGCGAACAGGTTAAGCACGGAAATCGGGCGGTTAGCCGCAGCGATCTTGTCCATCATCCAGCGCCAGTTGGCTGCCTGCTCAGGGAAGAGACCCGTGTGCTTAAAGTTCGTTGGACGGAGATGGAACTTCAGCTTGCCGTAGCTGATTTTCCAGTCATCCGGAATGCTTTTCTTCATTTCCCATTGTCCGCCCCCGGCGGAACTGCGGTGATAGTGTCCGTGCACATCACGCCATTTGGCACTCTCGCTGGCCAGCGGCCAGATGATCTGCGGGTCCGGGCGGCGCAGCATAATATCGCCCCAGCGTTCAAGCTTCTCTCCGCCTCCGGTATCAATCACTTCATAGTCCTTCCAGTCACTTGCTATATACATTATTAATCCATCCTTCAAAAAGTCATTTAGCCTTTATTGTACAACATATAAGCACGCTGCTACAAACATAATGGTTGCAAAGCTGCGACTATTCTCATTTTAGCCAAGAGTTCGCCGGTGTATAATATTACCAAAAAAGTATAGGAGAGCAGGCTGAACCATGAAAATTACGAAGCTAAAGTACAGGGTGATCGGGCTGGTAGTACTGCTGGCACTTCTTGCACTGATTGTGTATGATCAGATTACGTTGCACAGCGGGCTTGAAGAATACCGGATAGATGTCGTTACAGAGGATTTCTCCGTACAAAATATAAATCTGGCCGCAGCGCCTCATGCTGTTTATTTGGCCGGAGGCTGGTTTCTGGAGCTGACCGGCGGTGATACTACGGTTGATAATGTGATACTTAATGGAGCCATTGACGGGGTTGAAGTTATCGATTTAGCTTCAACAAGCAAGCCATTCATTGTAAGTGATGTAATGCCCATAGAAGGCGGAGGCGTTATTGAAGATCTGAGACTTACCGGACGGTCGGTGCTGCATATGAACATATCTTATACGGCCGGCGGAATTAGTAAACAGTTCTCTGAAGATATCAGGCTTCATGACAAAATCAAACCAAATAGTGAAGTTACTACAGGCGGTTATAAAATATATGAGCTTAGGCGCAGATGAACGGCTAATTCCGTCCTCTGCTGCCTAAGCATTACGAAGGTGAGGCCGGATGCTATGTTCAACCTCTCGGAGCTGTATTACCCGATCACCGCGAACCCGGCCGGGGGCGGCGAGTATCTGCCCGGCAGGCTGCTGCAGCCGTACATCCGCTGTTTCTGGGGGACTGTACCGCTGCCGGGTGAGCAGCAGGAAGCGCAATCCGTTGAAATTGCAGAAGGGCATAACGGAGCAGTTATAAGTGAAAGTGAAAGTAAAAGTATCTTGCGTAAGCGGACTGAAACGATCATTCCGGACAGTTGTATGGATATCATATGGGAGTGGGATGAACGTACAGGGGAGGCTGACGGAATATTTTGCGGCATTAATGACACCCCGTTTGAGGCGGGACAAGCCCGGCAGCCTGCGGGGAGACAGCGTTTCGCTATCCGTTTTCATTTCTGGGCAGTTCATCTGTTTGCAGATGAGCAGCTGCAGGATGTACTGAATGTCCACGTTCCGGTGGAGCAATACTTCCGTTCCTTCCGCAGGGAGCTGGGAGACAAGCTGCGGGGGACACATACGATGTCGGAACGCATTGCCATGGCAGAATTATTCCTCCTGCGCAGGCTGGAGAATGCCGGCCGCAGCAGTGACGGGATGATGAACGCTGTCCACAGGATGCTTAAGTCCCGCGGGGTGGTGAGTGCAGGGGAGCTGGAGCTTAGCTCAGGCTTCAGCAGCCGCCAGCTTGAACGCCTGTTCCGCCAGCATATCGGACTTCCGCCCAAAAAAGTGGCAGATCTTGTCCGCTTCCAGAATGTCTGGCTGGATCTGTACCGGACACCGCTGCACAGAGGCGGGTTGCAGGATATTGTATTTGCTTACGGCTACAGCCACCAATCGCATTTCATCAACAATTTCCGGAAATTTGCCGGCAGAACACCGCTGGATGCGCTGAGCTATGCGCGGAGCTGAATGTCGTTTTTTTGCAATACAAGCCTGGCAGGGCAGAAGTACAATGAGGTCAGACAGGCTAACCACAGCCGGATCATACTACAGCTATTGAGCGGAAGGAGATTTAAGTTATGATTACAAGTTTTGACGGCATCAATCTGTACAGCAAGGACCCGGCGGCGCTCGCGGCATTCTATTCCGGGGTACTGGGAGTCCCTATTCCGTTTGAAGGCTATGGCCAGTATGACGGGGCGAAGATTGGTTTCGACCGCAGCCAGCCGGGGATCATTATATGGGATGAGAGCAAGTGGGAAAAGCTTACGACGGGAGCCGTGAATCTGGTGTTCTCCTGCAGCAGCCTGGACGAAACTTATGAGCAGCTGAAGGGGAAAGGACTGGATTGTCAGCCTCCGGTAACAATGGAATACGGCGGGAAAGAAATGAATTTCCGTGATCCGGACGGCAACGGCATTACCCTGCTGGAAGGCGGATATTAATCCATTTGCGGTGGAGGTTAGGGCATGAAGCTGGGAGCAATCGCACTGTGTGTGGATGATATGGAGAAGATGGTCCGGTTCTACAGAGATTTGATGAGGATGGAGCTGGACTATGACGGCGGCGGGTTTACGGGAGTCAGAACAGCTGAGGGCATCTATTTCAATTTGTGTGAACGTGAGCTGTTCGAGAGCCAGCTATCTCGGAAGTTTGACTATCCCGGAGGGCTGAACGGTACGATGGAGATCACCTTTAATGTGCCTCACTTTGCAGATGTCGATCTGGAATATGACAGGCTGATGGAGGCCGGCGTCCAATCGGTGTACCCGCCTACAACTGAACCGTATGGACTGCGAATCTGTTATATCGCTGATCCGGAGGGGAATCTTATCGAAATTTGTTCGGACGGCAAGGGAGAATAGGTTTGGCATTCTTCTATGCATTTCATCTGAAAATATGGATAAAGATTAGCGGCAATGCCGGACAGCAGTTCAAGTCCGGCATTGCCGCTGCTTCTGTTATCGGGGACAAGTATGCCTAATTTCCCGGAGCGGCCAGCTTTTAAAATATTGACAATGATAATCATTATCAAATAGACGGCTGCTTCTGTTATCGGGGACAAGTATGCCTAATTTCCCGGAGCGGCCAGCTTTTAAAATATTGACAATGATAATCATTATCAAATAGAATGAGATTAGTAAAACATGGTGGCCTTTTGAGATGGACTATACAGAATACATTTCATATTTACCTTGGGAGGACAGAGTGATGGCTAAGGTGCTAGTGGCATATGCAAGCCTGACAGGCAATACGGAGGAAATCGCTGAACTGATTGTGGAAGGGATACGCCAGGCAGGCGGAGAGGCCGTGCTGAAATCGGTCACTGACTGCAATGCGGATGAGATAAAGGCTTACGAGGCTGTGCTGCTGGGTGCGTATACATGGGGGGACGGCGAGCTGCCGGATGAATTCCTTGACTTCTATGAAGAGATGGATGAGCTCGACCTCAGCTCCTGCAAGGCTGCCGCCTTCGGAAGCGGAGATACCGGTTATGAAATCTACTGCGGAGCGGTTGATCAGATTGAAGAGAAGCTGAAGGAACGCGGTGCTGAGATCGTACAGGCCAGTCTGAAGATTGAGTACGGGCCGAACGCAGCAGAGAAAGACGCCTGCCGCAGCTTCGGACGCCAGTTCATCGAGACCTGCGCGGCGGTTTCTTAAGGATGGGCGCCGGGGCAGGATGCTTCGCAGGAAAGATGCAGGATGCAGGGACTGTCCGCTACAGCCGGCTGAATGATTTCCGGATGGAGCATATCATGCTGGGCGGAGCGGAGATGAACGGCAGCGGAGCTCCGGCCACGGGAGTTCCCCGCTGGAGACAGCAGGTCCAGTACGCGGTCGGACATACGCTAAATGACTTCTACAGTCTGCAGCCTGAGGTGCGCCGGGAGACGCCTGTGCAATTTCTGCTGGAGCGCCGCTGGCCGCCGAAGGGTCATGCTTTTCCTTCCCTGATGCATTATTGGGATATCAAGCAAGCGGTTGCCGATGAGCTGATGCGGATTGTTGCCGGCAATCACACCGGAGAGATTCCGGTGATGCTGTATGAACAGTGGCATGTTCCTGTGCCGGAGCTTGAAATTGAACTGGCGATGATTTTTCAGCTCGCCTGGAGCTCGGGGCAGGAGGGGCGTTGTCTGAATATCCAGAAATTCATGGTGAGCGGGAATGAAGATGTCATCACCGGATTTCTGCATATGGCCAGCGTCTTCTGTCATCAGGCATACGGGAAACCGGCAGAGACGATCGGAATCTATTCGCTTCTGGATGGACGCCGGCATATCTTTGACGGAGCGGGTATCCCGCTGCAGGAGTCGCTCGACTATGTGCGTCTGCTGTCTGTGTTCCTGGAACGGGAAGAGCATGCGGAAGGCTGCATGAAATACGGCAGCCGCCGGAACGACCGGGATGAGCCTATCTTTCGCGGATACGGGCTGATGTAGACCGGGAACTTCAGCGTAATCCTTGCAGGGGGCGTTCAAAGAAGATATGGTTAAGACACAGGAGGTGTCCTTGGCCCATGTCTGAAGGAATTAGAACCTACAACACCGGAGTGGAAGCGACACTCGAAGTGATTGGGGGCAAGTGGAAGCCGGTCATTTTGTTCTTGCTCACCTTTGGGAAGAAGCGCAACGGGGAGTTCATCAGCCAAATGCCGTTCATTACACAGAAGGTGCTGACGCAGCAATTGCGGGAGCTGGAAGCGGACGGGGTGATCAAAAGAACCTCGTATAATGTGGTGCCTCCCAGAGTGGAGTATGAGCTGACCGACTACGGCTGGAGCCTCAAGGAGATTCTGCATCTGATGTGCAGATGGGGCGATGCCCATGTCTATAGGGTGTACGGGGATACGGCAGTTGTGCTCTCCCAACCGCAGAAGGAAGAATAGAACAGCCGGTCTCTGAATTTCAGAGACCGGCTGTTCTGCGCGGATCAGGGAATGATCCGGCGGCTGCGGAGATCCGCGAAGATGTCCATAAACATTGCTTCCGTATCCATAAACTCAAGGAACCCTGCGCGGCGTGATTTGGTGCTGTCGGCAAAGAAATCATAGTCCCAGGAGAATACGAAATCACCGAATGCCCACGAGGAGACACTAGCATAGCTGTTCGGCTCCAGCCCGTATTTCTCGACCATCCGGTTCCAGAGCGGCTCTTTGTCCTGCATAACCATTGACAGGGACATCTGGAGCGGGGGCGCCGTGTCCAGATCGAAGCTGGAGGCAATCTTGGGCCATAGCTCGTTCCAGCGGAACAGATCGCCGTTGGTGATATTGAAGGCCTGATTGGCACAGCGCGGTTCCGTTGCTGCCCACACCGTTGCTCTGGCTAGCAGACCGGCATCTGTCATCTCAAGCAGACTGTGATAGGCGCCCGGCTTGCCGGGGAAGCGCAGCGGAATCCCCAGCTCCTTCGACATGGAGGCATAAATGGCGATTACCATCGCCAGGTTCATGGGATTGCCGAGAGCATATCCGCAGACGACGGAAGGCCGCAGCGCCGACCAGGTCCAGCTTTTGCCAGACTGCTTCTCTTCCAGATAATCCTGCTGCGCAATATTGAATTCCGGCGGCATATGATTGGCATCAGTTTCGCGTGCCGGTGTTTTGAACGGGCCAAGATGGGCGCCATATACCTTATATCCCTGCATGAGGCTGATGTGCCGGAGCCGGTGCGCCGCAGGTTCAACCGCTTCAACCGCGTGAACAAGCATAGCCAGATTAGGAGCGACCAGCTCTGCCCAGGTAGGCCGGTCCTGATAGGCGGCATAGAAAATATGCGTCACCTCCGCCAAGCCGCCAAGCTTCTGCCGGCTCTCCGACGGGTCGAGTAAATCCGCAGCTATATAACGCACACGGCTGGTGTCCAGCCCTCCGCGGCGCGACACGCCGATGATATCCCAATCGGGAAGCGCAGCCAGATGATCAATCAGGTTGCGCCCTATGACGCCGTTCGCGCCGATTACAAGTGCTGTTTTACGTAAGTCTGAATCCATAGGGTTCATGTGCAGCTCTCCTTCGCCAAAGTATGCCATCATTATGTATTGCCTCAGGAGTGCTGAACAGTACGCACTTTGAGGTCATATAGTAACCTTGAGGTAACATAAGGACAACAAAAAGCATCCTTTCCTGAGGGCTGGCCCGGCCCGGAGGAAAGAATGCTTGACAGTCAGATTACTGTAATTCGGAACAGTTATTCAGCCGGCTAACAATGATGCTTCAAGGTTCAGAGCGCAGAACGGTAGTAATCCTGCTGGTTCAGAATGACGAACCCGCAGCTCTCGTAGAGCTTCAGCGCATTGGGATTATCCAGGGCAACCTCAAGGTTCACACCGTTGTAATTCCGCTGTTCCCGTTCAATAGTCTGCATCAGGGCACTCCGGCCGATGCCGAGGCCGCGCAGATTCTTGTCTACGGTAAGACCAAAAATCCAGGTCTCGTTGTCTTCGGACCACAGCCGCATTTTGCCGGCAGGCTGTCCGTTCATCTCAATAATGATATGCTCCTGGGAGCCTTCGAGCTCAAGCTGCGTGTACGTTTCGGCGGCGTCTTCCTCTGTCATGTTGAATCCGTCGCAGTCGAAGGCGATTAGCACCGGAGTCTCATCGGCACGTGCAGGCCGGAGCATAACGTTACCGGCGGCTGAACTTGCTTCAGAGGCCCCCCGATTCTTGGCTGCGCCATCCCATTTCATCTGAAATTCCGCGTGGCTGAATTCCAGCGGCAGTGTCTTCAGATAAGCAGTACCTGAGGCTGAGGCCGCGGGCGTATTCAACAGCAGCGTCTTAATCTTACTGCGTGAGATGAGGGTCTGTGCCCGTTGCCAGAGTGAGCTGAAGATGCCCCGGCGGCGGTATCCCGGCCGTACCATGCCGCAGACTTCCATGTCTCCGCCGATATTGTATAACCCGATGAAGCCGACCAGCAGCTCCTCTTCATAGGTCACCAGCCATTCCACTCCGCCTGTTCCCGCCGGCAGCCGCAGCATGTCCCAATTCAGTTTGAGTGTGATGCCTTCATATTGCTCGCAGCGCTGCTGCAGTTCTTCTATTTCTTTCAGTGTATCAGCCGTAGTCAATCTATCTTCCCCCTATGTCAGCAGATCCCGGTACTCCGTGTGCTTCTCGAATTGATGGGCCGCATACGGGCACTCAGGCACAATTTTAACTTTCTCTTCCCGGGCCAGGTCAACGACCGCCCGCACAAGCTTCTCCCCGGCACCCTGACCGCGCAGCTCTTCGGAGACATAGGTATGATCAATCACGAGGTTACCTGTAGCCTCTTCCGTTCTGTATGTAATCTCGGCAAGGTCCTTACCGTCACCAGCTATATAGAAACGTCCTTCTCCCTTAGCAATCTGTTCCATGTTTCTTCACTCCATTCCGGTGTATTGCCTATATTTTACTACCCTGCCCGGCAAAAAGCGAGAAAAGGCATGGCAGGAATGCCAGCAATATAACATGCGTATTCCATACAAGGTCAGTAAAAGCGGAATGACTTGCACATTGGCTTCCCGATGCCCTAAGATTAAGGCACTAACGCTGTAACGAATAGAAGTTGCATCAGGAGGAATAGCCATGGATTACGAGGTTGAGGTTCATTTTCAGCCGGTATATGAATTAATCAGCAGCATACATACGTTTATATGCAAGAAGGGAAGTAAAAAGATAGATCTGGGTACACCCTGGGCGGCAGAAGTATCACGCGGCTTAAGCCCCGGGCTGCTGGAAGCACTGGAGGAGACAGATCTCGACAATGACTGGAAGCTGCTTAATCTGCTGATCTATCTGTGTCCGGACAAAGACAGCGTGGAGCGTGTGCTGGAGTGGCTGGAAGGCCTGTCCGTAGGAGAGATGTACGAGGCTCTCGCAGGTTATGTCAGTATATTCCCGGTACAAATGGAGCAGTACCGCAGCCGCATGGTCTTCCTGCTGTCGGAGTGGAACCGGCAATACTTCAGCAGCTGCAGTCCGGACATCATTAAGAAGCTGCAGCGGCATGCGGAGGAACGGAGACAGGCACTGGACGGCAGCCCGGTAGCCGATTTTGTGAATAAGACTACAAACGGATTCTATTTCATGCCGGGTGACGGTCTGCGCAGGCTTGTGCTGATCCCGCAGTTTCACTTCCAGCCGATCAATATTATCTATAATTTTGGTCCGCTGACGATATGCCACTATGCCGGGAAAATTCAAATTGCCGAAGAGGAAATCTCGCCGTCCATGCACCGGACGCTCCGCAGTCTGGGCGAGAAGAGCCGTCTGAAGATCCTGAAGTCACTGGGCGGAGAACGCAAATCGTTCACGGAAATTGCCAGACAGGCCGGCCTGTCCAAGGGCATTGTCCATGATCATATCTCAAGTCTCCGGAGCGCCGGCCTGCTCAATGCTTATATCGAAGGGGAGAACGTCACCTCTTACAGTCTGCGGCTTGAGGGGATTCAGCAGATGAATGAACAGCTGTTTGCTTATTTGAAATAAAGTCTGTACCTCACCAGAGCCAAAGTCTTCTCTGTTATGGAGAAGATTTTGGCTTTTTTGCTGCGATCATCCATTTTTATTCTGTTGGGGAAGAATTAATTTCAAGTTCTCTCTTTACAGAACAACTTTTACTTTCTATAATGTGAACTATCGGTCTTTAATCATACTTAGTAGGTAGGAATTGTTAGCATTTATAAAATGGAGAGAAAAGAGATGATGTCATGAGAAAAAGTACGCTTTTATTATCCTCATTGTTAATCGCAGGATCCCTGCTGCTGTCCGCGTGCTCGGAGAACGGCAACACGGATGCAGCATCCACGGACACCCCTGCAAACACGGCAGCAACAGCTGATCCGGGTGCAGCGGCTGGCGGTACGGAAGCACCGGCATCCCCGGCGGTTGTACCTGCCGGTGCGCTCAGCGAGCCTTTTACAGCAACCGATCTTACGAAGCTGCCCGCAGTCGCCCAGAAGCGCACCGATACGATCATCGTTGGTCTTACCGATCCGAGCGGGGCGTTCACCCCTTATTTCCAGGAGAGCGGCTATGACGGCAATGTATCCTCACTGCTCTATGCGTCTCTCGTGACGGTAGATGACAAGGGTGTGCCAACTCCGGAGCTTGCCGAGAGCTGGGAGGTATCGGCGGATCAGCTTACATATACGTTCCACTTGCGCAAAGACCTGAAGTTCAGTGACGGCTCACCGCTCACTGCGGATGATGTGGCGTTCACCTGGACGATCCAGTACGACAAAGCTTATGACGGAGGCTCATCACTTCCATCGCTGAAGGTGAAGGGCGGCGAAGCTTACAAAGCCGGAACTGCCCAGACTATAGAAGGCATTAAAGTCATTGATCCTCAGACAATCTCGGTTACGCTGGAACAGCCCAATGCTACGGCACTGGTGACTCTCGGCTCCAATGTGCTGTCGAAGGCTTACTATGGCAAGGACTATAAGTTCGGCCAGCTGGAGTACATCAAGAAGCTGCATGAGAAGCCGCTGGGCGACGGCCCTTATAAGCTGGAGAAATTCATTCCCGGACAAGAGGTCCGTCTTGTAGCCAATGAGAACTACTTCAAAGGCAAACCGAAGACAGAGCACTTTATCTACAAAACAACGACCGGCGATGCCTGGCAGTTCCTTGAGACGGGTGAGGTGGACTACGCGTCCTTCCCGGCTACGGAAGAGAATATTTCGAAGCTGAAGGAACTGGGTTATGTGAACATTCTTCCTTATACCCCGAGCACTTACGGCTACATGCAGGTTAACCTGAAGCATGAGCAGCTGAAGGATAAGCGGGTCAGACAGGCGATTGCCTATGGACTGGACCGGCAGAGCATCTATGTAGATGCTGCTGAAGGCGCGGGTGCTGTGGCCAACATTCCGGCTTCGCCGATCTCCTGGTCTTATACAGAGGAAGGGATCAATCCTTATAAATATGATCCGGACCAAGCGAACAAGCTGCTGGATGAGGCAGGCTGGACCGTAGGGGCAGGCGGTATCCGTGAGAAGGACGGGAAGCCGCTGAGCATTCATTATCTGGCGAGCAAGAGCAAGAACTCGGATATTTTCATCGCGGTGGCCAAAGAGAACTTCGCTGCGCTCGGCATCGACTTCCAGCCTGAAATATTCGCCGACTTCAACTCACTGGTCTCCAAGACGGAGAGTGGGGATTATGATCTCGTGTCTTACTCCACCAGCATGCTGACTGATCCGGCGGACGGCTTCATGCAGTTCTTCGACGGCGAAATCACCGATTATGAGAATCCGAAATTCGTGGAGCTGTACAACAAAGCGCTGGCGACCACCGATATTGAACAGCGCAAAGCAGTCTATAAAGAGCTGTATCAGCTGTTCAACGATGAACTGCCGATTATTTTCACCAACTACAAGAAAACAGTATATGCCTATAACGGCCGCATCCAGAATCTTTCGGTCAGTCCGTTCATCGGTCTTGCCGGCAGCCTGCCAAACTGGACTCTGAAATAAAGAATTGTTCTTCCCCTGCCTGCGTCATGGGAAGAGGCAGGGGATGAATCCTAAGGAGCCGATCATGAGCACTTATCTGACCAAAAGAATGCTGTATATGCTGATCATCCTGTTTGCCGCATCGCTGCTGATCTTCTGCCTGTATGCACTTACTCCGGGTGATTTCATAACCGGAAATATTAAGCTGACTGCAGAGCGCAAAGCGGAGCTGCGGGAGATTTACGGCCTGAACAAGCCGGTGCTGGAACGTTACGGGACTTGGATGAACAATGCTTTTCACGGGGATTTCGGATATTCACTTGCTCAGCAGAAGCCGGTGCTTCAGCTGTTTGGTGATTATATCTGGAATTCTTTTTTGCTGGCCGCTGTCTCTACGTTCCTCACCTGGCTGATTGCTGTGATCATCGGCGTCGTTTCTGCCTATAAGCAATACTCCTGGTTCGACACGCTGGTAATGATTGCGATCTTCGCGGCGATGTCGCTCCCGTCATTCTTCATCGGCCTGTTCCTGATCAAGATTCTGGCCGTTGACCTGAAATGGCTGCCGCCGGGGGGGATGATGACTACGGGCAGCAATGCAACCGGGTTCGCCTACTTCAAAGAAGTGGTGCATCATATGACCCTGCCGGTCATCGTCATGACGCTGCTGGGTCTGGGCTCATTAACCCGTTATTTCCGCAGCAATATGATCGATGTGCTCAAGCAGGACTATATCCGTACGGCCAGAGCCAAAGGGCTGAAGGAGCGGAAGGTGCTGTTCACCCATGCACTGCGCAATGCGCTGTTGCCTGCCATTACCCTGGTCGGCTTCGAGCTGCCCGCGCTGTTCGGGGGTTCTATTATTATTGAGCAAATCTTTAACTGGCCGGGTATCGGCCAATTGTATATGAAGTCCTTCGGGCTGAGGGATTACCCGCTGCTGATGGGCTTCACGATGTTTCTGGCTATTCTGACCGTAATCGGAACACTGCTCTCGGATATTCTGTACCGGGTGGCTGATCCGCGTGTCCGGTTATAGGAGGGGGAGGATCTTATGGCAGCTGACAGCAGAGTAAGTGAAATAACGGCCCCAAGGGTCAACCTGCGGAAATCTTCCCTGTTCCGGCAATCCCTGCGGAGGCTTCTGCACAACAAGCTGGCGGTGGCAGGCTTCGCGGTTGTCTTATTTATGTTTGTGTTATGTTTCATCGGACCGTTCTTCTCGCCGTATACGGATAACAAAATCAATATGGCGATGATGAACAAGGCCCCGAATCTGCAGCATTGGCTGGGGACAGATGCGCTGGGACGTGATATCTTAACCCGGGTCATGCAGGCCGGGCGTATCTCTCTCACGGTGGGTCTGGCTTCAATGGTGCTGTCTGTATTTCTTGGAGCGCTGCTCGGTGCGGTTGCCGGATATTACGGCGGTCTGCTGGACCAGATCATTATGCGGATCGCCGATCTGCTGATGACTATTCCCGGCCTTCCGCTGCTGTTCATCTTCGGTGCGCTGCTCTCGGAATGGAAGATTAAGGCGGATTACCGGATGTACATCGTCATGCTCATGCTAAGCATGGTGAACTGGCCGGGGCTGGCACGGATGGTACGGGGACAGATGCTCAGCCTGCGGGAACGCGAATTCATGCAGGCCGCCGTGGTGCTGGGTCTGCGCGACCGCAGGAAGCTGTTTGGCCATCTGCTGCCGAATATTGTTCCGCTGCTGATCGTCATGGCAACGCTGAATATCGGCGGTGCGATTCTCAGTGAATCGGTGCTCAGCTTCTTCGGTCTGGGGGTTATGCCGCCTACGCCGACCTGGGGCAACATGATTGACGCGGCGAATAATATCCTCGATTTCCAGGACCGGCCATGGCTGTGGATTCCGCCGGGATTGTCGATTTTTGCCACGGTTATCGCAATTAATATCTTTGGTGACGGCCTCAGAGACGTGCTTGATCCTAAACAGAAGAGGTAGGTGGCCATAACGATGGAGCCTTTAATGAATATAGACCGTCTAAGCACTGTGTTCTTCACAGAGGAAGGAAAGGTGAGCGCGGTAGATGAGGTAAGCTTCAGTATCCGGGAAGGCGAGACGGTATGCATTGTCGGTGAATCCGGCTGCGGCAAAAGCGTCACTGCCATGTCGGTTATGGGACTGGTAGAGGAGCCCGGCGGTAAGGTTGCCGGCGGCAGCATACATTTCCGTGGAGAAGATTTACTCCGGCTGGACAAAAATACGCTGCGCAGCATCCGCGGCAATGAGATCGCTATGATTTTTCAGGAGCCGATGTCATCGCTCAATCCCGTCATGAGGATTGGCGAGCAGATTATGGAGCCGCTCCTGGTTCATCTCAGAATGAACAAGAAGCAAGCCCGGGCCCGGGCCATTGAACTGATCACCCAGGTGGGGATATCCCGTCCGGAACAGATTATGGGCAGCTATCCCCACGAGCTGAGCGGAGGCATGCTGCAGCGGATTATGATTGCAATCGCAATCTCCTGCGGGCCCAAGCTGCTGATTGCGGACGAGCCGACGACCGCGCTGGATGTGACGATTCAGGCGCAAATCCTTGATCTGCTGCGCGGGTTCAAGGAGAACTCGGGCATGTCAATCCTGCTGATTACCCATGATCTTGGCGTAGTGGCCGAGATGGCCGATTATGTCATCGTTATGTACTCCGGCCAGATCGTTGAAGAGGGTGGTGTGGTAGAGCTGTTCCAGAATCCCAAGCATCCGTATACGCGGGGGCTGCTGAAGTCCAAGCCCGTCATGGGCCAGCGTCTGGAGGAGCTCTATTCCATTCCCGGCCAGGTGCCCAGTCCTCTTGCGCTTGAGCCTTCATGCTACTTCCATGACCGGTGCGGACATTGCATGGCCGTCTGCCGCACCCGCCAGCCGCAGCTGCAGGAAACCGGCAGCGGGCAGAAGGTAGCCTGCTGGCTGTATGAGGAGGCGGAAGTGTATGTCTGAAGCGCTGCTGGAAGTTAAGTCTCTGAAGAAGTACTTCCCGGTTAAACAAGGGCTGCTGGGCCGCACAGTGGGGCATGTGAAGGCGGTGGACGACATCAGCATTACGCTTCAACCGGGCGAGACCTTCGGCCTTGTCGGCGAATCCGGCAGCGGCAAAAGCACGGTGGGACGGACAGTGCTGCGGCTGACGGATAAAACGGACGGTAAGGTAAAGTTCAAGGGAGTGGACATCCACAGCCTGACGGCAGCTGACATGCGCCTGATCCGGCCGCAAATGCAGCTGATCTTCCAGGACCCTTACAGTGCGCTTAATCCGAGAGTGAAGGTTGGCGATGCGATAGGCGAAGCGCTGCTGGACCATGGATTATGCACGAGGGGGGAGGTGCGGGATCTGGTGCTGGAGGCCATGGAGGCCTGCGGCTTATCTTCTTATCATATCGACCGCTTCCCGCATGAGTTCTCCGGCGGACAGCGCCAGCGGATCGGCATTGCCCGGGCGCTGATCCTGAACCCGGATCTGATTATTGCGGATGAGCCGGTGTCGGCGCTCGATGTGTCTATTCAGGCGCAGATTATCAATCTGTTCAGCAAGCTGCAGCAGAGCAAAGGCCTTGCCTATCTGTTCATTTCCCATGATCTTAGCGTAGTGGAGCATTTATGCTCCAGGATCGGCGTGATGTATCTGGGATCGATGGTGGAGACCGCCTCCAGGGACGAGCTGTTCCAGCATCCGCTGCATCCCTATACGAAGGCGCTGCTGTCTGCCGTACCTGTGCCGGTCCCCCGGCTGAAGCGGGAGCGGATCGTGCTGAAAGGCGATATTCCAAGCCCGGCGAATCCGCCTTCAGGCTGCAAATTTCATACGCGCTGCCCTTTCGCCGTAGAGGTCTGTAAGTCGGAGATTCCACTGTTCCGGGACGCTGGCGGTGGACATTTTGTAGCCTGTCATTTAGTATAAATTATATTAAATATGGATTTAAATTGAATATCCACCTATTTTGACTTGCCTACTTCCCAGTGCTATACTGATTCCACAGCAGGCAAATATGGTTAATAAGAGACTGATTAGACTTAAGACATCTAATTGGTCTTGTTTTTTATTACCAAAGCAATAAGCCAGTATTGTACGAAGAACCATCACTTGCAGCTATGCTGACACCACTTGGCGGATGCTTGCAGGCCAGCTTTGTTCAGATTCAGAAGCTGCCCCTGAAAGTATGCACCGCTAAAAAACCTTTAGGAGGAATATCATGAATACCACAGTACGCTTGACAGAAAGATCCGGCTCTACCTCTTCCCAGCGCAGCAAAGGCCTTGTACCGGTCGTCGTCTACGGTGCAGGTTCAGATACCCAGTCCTTTACAGCAGAAGCCAAAACATTGAATGAGATTCTCGGCAAAAACCCGCGGGCGATCCTGAAAGTGGAATTCCCCGGTTCAGGCTCCAAAAATGCGGTTATTCAGGAAGTACAGCGCCAGCCGCTGTCACGTTCCTTGCTCCATGTAGATTTGCAGCAAATTGATATGAAGGCAGAACTGGACACCAAGGTTGCGTTCCACTTCACCGGCGATCCTGTCGGTGTCAAGAGCGGCGGCGTCCAGCAGGTAGAGCTCTACGAGCTGGATATCCGTACCTTGCCGGACAAGCTGACCGCTTCCTTCGAGGTGGATATCAGCGGACTCGACATCGGTGATCAATTGCTGGTCTCCGATCTGCCGAAGCATGAAGGCTGGGAGATCCTTACCCCTGAAGATACGCTGATCGTGCGGATCTCACCTCCACTTGTCCTTGAAGAGCCTGCTGATACAGATGCTGCTGAACCAGCAGCGGCAGAAGCAGCTGACGAAGGTAAGACAGAAGAGTAACTTATTATGTATTTATAGTCCAGTTCATTGGACAAGCCGCACCACAGCCCGTTAAGACCGGCTGATATGCGGATCATAAGCTTGATCAACCGGAGCAGACATATCCTCATCAGGGAGTTGTCTGCTCCTTTTTGCTAAATAGCGGAATCCTGCAATCATCTATTATACATTGTGAAAGTAAGGGAGAGTGCATTCATGAATCTGAATATCGTTAAGCTGGTCACCGGCTCCAATGCCAAGCTGGATGAAGCCTCGCCGCAGGCGACGGTGAAGATCTCCTGCAGCAGCTCACCGGCGGAGCTGGATATCAGCTGTTTCATGGTCGGGGAGGACGGCAAGGTCACCTCCGATGATTATTTCATCTTCTACAACCAGCCCGCCGATCCCAAGCGGATCGTAGAGTTCAATGCCATCGACAAGTACAGCGGCGAGTTTGCCATTAACCTGCATGCGCTGCGGCAATCTGCGGTTGCCAAATGTGTTTTCGCAGCCACGCTGGACGGCCCGGGGACTTTTGCCGATGTCAGGGGCTGCAGAATCAGTGCGGCTGCGGCCAACACGGAGCTGGTGTATGAAATAAATCAGAGTAATGCCGAGACCTCGCTGGTGCTGGCAGAGTTATACCGTCACGGCGAAGGCTTCAAGCTTAGAGCTGTCGGCCGGGGGTTTCACGGCGGCCTGAAGCCGCTGGCTGAAGCGCACGGAGTCGAGGTGGAGGACGAAGAGCCGGAGAACGGAAACAGCAGCCAGGCAGCGGCAGAAGTGATGCAGGGTCACCCGGAAGCTGCTGCTACATATAGCGGAACCCAGGGAAGCATGGCGCAGGAGACGGCTTCCCGGCCCCCGCTGAACTTAACGAAGATTGACCTGCTGAAGCAGAAGGTCGGGATCTCGCTGCGCAAGAAGAATCTGGAGCAGGAGAAGGCAAGGGTGGCTGTTGTGTTCGATGCATCGGGTTCCATGTCCGGGCTGTATGCGAAGGGCGTTGTTCAGCGGGCATTTGAGCGGATTCTGGCTGTGGCAGCCAGCATGGATGACGACGGCAGGCTGGATGTATGGTTCTTCGCGACCAAGAGCAAGCGGATGCCGAGTGTAGATGAGCACGGGTACGAGGATTATGTCAAAAAAACATACCCGGGGCCGAAAATGTTCGGCGGGCTGGGCATCGGCAATAATGAGCCGGTGGTTATGGCTGATATTATCAAGAAGTACACGAAGGAAGAGCCGGGCGCTCTGCCCGTTTACATTGTGTTCTTCAGTGACGGCGGGATTTATGAGACACCGAAGATCTCGAAGCTGCTGATCCAAAGCTCGAAGCATAACATCTTCTGGCAATTTGTCGGGCTGGGCAACGCGGACTATGGTGTGCTGCGTGAGCTCGATGATCTGCAGGGCCGTTATGTCGATAATGCCGATTTCTTTGCGCTGGACGATCTGGATGAGGTCAGTGATGAGGATTTGTACGACCGCCTGTTCAATGAGTATCCCAAGTGGCTGCGTGAAGCCCGGGAGAAGGGTGTCCTGCGCTCATAGAATTCAGCTGAAATGAGAGTAAGGCTCCGGAGCGTTAATCAGCATTCCGGAGCTTTTTTAGCATGTCTTGCTGTCAAAAAATGCATATTAACGAATTCCGCAGAAACCTATTCAGGACTTTCGCTTTGTCGAAAAAAGGGGCGAACGGGTGTTTCGCCTCATTTAGTAAAAATGTCCCAGTTTTAGATTGACGAAAGCGCTATCAGAGCTGAAAATGAGGATAAATACCATGGTATGGCATAGCTTCACCCGCTTTTCCGCCCTTTGAAAACGCTTTAGTGATAGATCGACCAAGGAGGAATATGGATGAAAAGAAAGCTGATTCTCTTCCTGATGACCGCAGTGCTGATTCTGGGCGCTTCGCTGCCCGCTGCCGGTATTGCCCGCGCGGATGCGGTAAGTGATGCTTCAAACCGGGCGCTGACCTGGCTGCAGGTGCAGCAGGATGCAACGGCCGGATATGCTTTTGACGGATTAGTTGACAGCTTCGAGGATTTCTGGGGTCCGAACAATCCCAAGCAAATCGTCTATACGTATGATCAGGCCGTCGCAGCCATCGCATTCATCGTCAAAGGGGAACGGACCCGGGCCGAGAAGGTGCTGAACAAAATGCGTGACATTCAGGACCCGTCCGGCTATTGGCTGAACTCCTACTGGTATAACAATGGCTATGGCGAAGAAATCCGCAAGCATGTCGGACCTGTATCCTGGATGGCCATGGCGGCTATGGCTTATGAGAAGCAGTATAATGATACCCGCTATCGTCCGATGGCGCTCAAGGCGCTTGACTGGTGCCTGACATACTCCAAAGCAAACGGCGGGATCGCCGGTGGCTGGAGCGCATGGAGCAATTCGGATGAGCCCTGGAGCTCGACGGAGCATAATATCGATCTGTACCGCGTGCTGCAGTACTATGCATCTGTAGATTCCGGCAAGACGGCATCCTATACAGCAGCGGCAACGGGTGTGAAGAGCTTCCTGGACAATGTGGTCTGGGATGATGCGGCTAAGCGCTTCAAGGGCGGCTGGAAGAATGATACGAATCTGATCGATCCCAAAATCCCGCTGGATGTGAATCCCTGGGGAGTGCTCGCCCTCGGGCTGAACGGAACGCGCAACTACGGGGCAAGCCTGACCTATGTGGAGAACGCGGCCGGTACACCGGGAACACTGGCTAATCCGCGCTATAAGCAGACCCTGACCTATAACGATGCCGGAAATACACTTTCCGGGTATGATTTCGACTGGACAGATGAAGTGCTCCCGGCTTATGACGACAACGGCAATCAGATTGGCAATACAGGGGCGGATGTGTGGCTGGAGGGAACGGCTTTTATGTCGCTTGCCTACTACATGCAGGGAAATACAACGAAGGCGAATGCCATCAACACGGAGATTATCAAAAAACAGGGAACCAGCGGCCCGTCGCTCGGAGGAATCCCTTATTCCCTCAAGGGTACAAGCAACAGCTACTGGGTGATGGCCCAGCAGAACTGTGTATCGAGCACCGGGTGGCTGATCCTCTCGCTGCACCGTTTCAACCCGTTCACCGGCCAGTATCTGACCGGGGGCAGCAATCCTGGAGATACTACGGCACCTACGGTACCAGGGAATCTGGCCTCAACAGGTAAAACAGACACGACGGTCAGCCTAAGCTGGTCGCCATCCACCGATAACACGGGAGTAACCGGCTATTACGTGTACCGTGGCGGCACCCAGGCGGCTTCTGTTACCGGAACTGCAGCAACCGTCAGCGGACTGACGGCTTCAACGGCATACACCTTCACGGTAAAAGCGGCCGATGCCGCAGGCAACCTCTCCGCTGCAAGTAATGCCGTGACCGTAACAACGAACAACTCCGGCGGCAGCGGCAATCATGTGACAGCGGATTACACGGCAGGCGTAACCAAGGTGTCGTCTGCTGAGGCCAGCATCTTCATCACACCGGTAACGTCCGCTCTGTATGTGGATGTCCACTATAAGGTGAACGGAGGTGCACAGCTGAATTACCGCATGACGCTTGCCTCGGGAACCTGGCGCCAGACCGTAAGCGGCCTCAGCACAGGCAGCAGTATTGAATATTGGTTCACCTACGAGAAATCCGGCCCGCAGTACGATTCGCCGCATTACACTTATGTGCAGTAAGCAGCGTTAGCGGCGGCGCGAAATAGAACTATTGTCATGAAGTAAGCAAGAGTAGCCAGGCAGCCAATGGGTTGCCTGGTTTTTTTGATGATTAAGAAGCTATATAAGACGCACTAAAAAAATAAAAAAAAGCGAAAGAAGCGGAGGGGGAATTTGGAACTGTAGGAGCGATAGCGCCCGTCTTTGTCACCGGATTTCCACCGCGAAAACAGCGGTAATCATCAAGAAATCTGGGGGCGGGCAGCGGCCGGAAGTCCAAATGTTCACCGCAGTGACGACTAAGCTTCAAGCTCAAATCTTAAGTGCGTCTTATCTATGTAGGCTAAACTTAAGGGTTTTAACATGAAACCAATCCTTAATGCCTGTAAATAGTTGCGCTTCCGGGCGGCTGCTGTTGTCGCAGGAATTTCCGGTTTATCCGCTTTCCGGGGCAGGGAGCTGGCAGCTTCCCCTAGCCGGATGTTCCTAGCTGGCTTTTCCTAAAATCCTGCACATAATACAACATTTCACTCCTCATACCGGCCCAAATCCAACATTGTTGTATAAAAGAGTCAATTTCATAATTCAGTTGGCTGAATAGCAAG
>NZ_JUEI01000104.1:0-31943 GCF_000802655.2 Paenibacillus sp. IHB B 3415
CCCTCCGCTTCACCGCTGGCTATGTTCTCCTGCTCCGCCCGGTTTACCGCTCCACGGGATGCTTCAACCTCTCCCTCTGCGCAGTCTTCTCCACTCACGGTTCCCGAAGGACCTGTTAGCCTGAAGCCATAAGCAGCAGCAAATAGCCGCTCCAGCAGAAACACAGCCATCACCGCGCCAAAGGCATTCGGATACTGAAGCAGTCCGGCCAGCCGGGCACCAGTCGCACTGACCTCAGGTGACTGGCTGTAGGCTACCGCGTAAGGAACCGGCAGGCCACCGCACACCGCCAATAAGGCAGACAGGCTGATCACGAGACCCAGCAGATGCCAGACCGCTGCAAGAAGAGTTCCTCCCCGGCGGGGTCCCCCCGCCACAAGTACAGCGAATACAGCAAAGCTGGCGTAGAATCCCCAGCGCAGCAATTCATCCAATGTTCCTTGCGAGGATAAGGGGCCACGGAATGCATGAATAGCGTAAAGAATACAGATGACAATGCAGCAGCCCGGCAACAACCATACAGCCGCCTTCAACCTCGTAACTCTACTCACACTGCCATCCAACATACGGCCACTCCCGGACACTGCCTCAACTGCTGCCTGCGTTATCTCGGCCTTCCCGGCATTGTCTGTCACCAACCGGCCACTCCCGGCTAACCTCTCAGCTTCAGCTATATCTCCCTTTACGATACCTCCAGGTAGCGCCCGCAGGGTCTCCGCCTTCCCCGCCAGCTCACCCTTCAGCTTTCGCCGCTTTTCCCAGCGGGAGGCGGCATACAGGACAAGTCCCCCCAGGGTTAGAACTCCGCAAAGAGCAAACCATAGGGTCAGGAAGAGATACATTTCCTTGGCAAAAAAGAATCCTCGCAGCACACAGGCCGCTCCGCCCGCTGCTATCAACGCCAAACTGCAAGCCAGAGTGACCGCCATTCCTCCGTACTGCTGAAACCGATTCATCCGCATTCCTAAATCCCCTATTCCTATTGTTGCTTACAGTCTTCCCATATCTATCGCAATGCAAAAGAAAATCGCTATATGAACCGCACTTAAGTCTAAGATTGGGAAATAAACGCTTAAGAGCTGATAGTCAAGCGGGATTATTCGAAATGTTGTATATATTACAACTTGGCTTCAGAAATACCCGGGTGTTTGGATGGATTGTTGTACGAAATACAAGATTAGTTCCATAAATCGGCTTGAAGGAGGGGGAAATGTTGCCTTTTGTACAACAATTCCCGATTAGAGGCGGCATAATGAAGGAATTGTTGTATTTGATGCAAGATTTTGATTCAGGGCATCACAGAAGACCCTACAATAGCACAAAAATAACATTACGAATTCATTACAAACGCGCCACAGTCAGCACCACAGAAGCACCACAGATGCTCTACAGAAACACTACAGATGCACTACAGATGCACCGCAATAGCGGCCGAAGCTTCCAATAGCAATCCCAAGTGAAAACGGCTTTGCAGTCCTTTTGTAAGGACGGTTACGGTTCCGCGAGAAATAGAAGGATAAGTTATCAAGTGCAGCTTATAAATTCTTATATTTGCACAAAAAACAGCCGCCCCCATAGGAAGCAGCCGTTCTGTCACACTCTGAACTATTAAGCTGATTAATTAAGCTCCGCATTTCCCCCGGGCAGCAGATCAGAGCAGACGCGCTCCAGATAAGGCTTGGCACCGAGAAAATCGCGGAACGCGGTGTACTCGCGCCATTTGGCGGCGTTGTCGCCGCTGTCGCTCCGCACGGCACGGATTAGGATGTTCTTCGGCGTATGCTCCATGTCGATGAATTCCAGCAGCTGGCTGCGGTAACCCATCAGATCGAGCAGCTTGGCCCGGATTGCATCCGTGGCCAGTGCCGAGAAGCGTTCCTTCAGGATTCCGTGTGACAGCAGCGGACTCAGCACATCGCTCTGCACCTGGGCGAACAGCTCATGCTGGCAGCAAGGCACCGAGAGGATAACCGATGCGCCCCAGCGTACCGCCTTCTCCAGAGCGGCATCTGTCGCTGTATCACAGGCATGCAGGGTAACAACCATGTCCACCTGGTCCAGTTCATTATAGTCAGCGATATCACCGACCAGGAACTGCAGACGGTCGTAGCCCAGCTTGGCAGCGAGCGCACCGCAGTGCGCAATGACGTCCGCCTTCAGGTCAAGACCGACAATATTCAGCTCCCGCTGCTCACGGACGGCCAGATAGTGGTACAGTGCAAAGGTCAGATAGGATTTGCCGCAGCCAAAATCAACAATCGTCAGCGGACGGCCTGCCGGAAGATCACCGAGCACATCCTGGACCATCTCCAGGAACCGGTTGATCTGGCGGAACTTATCATATTTCTTAGCCAGCACTTTGCCTTCGCTGTTCATAATGCCAAGCTCCACGAGAAACGGCACCGGTTCTCCTTCGTCCAGGACATACTGCTTCCGGCGGTTATGCGCCAAGTCCGGTTCCTCCTGTTTGCTGGCAGACTTTGTAAGAATAGACACCTTATATTTTTTGCTGATCAGCACCTGGTAGTCGGCACCCGCAGTACAGAGCAGACCTTGGCGGAAGGTCTCTCTCAGCAAAGTCAGCATTTCTTCAGCGGCATCCTCTGCCGGAATATTGCGGTGTTCGACCTTGGGGCCGATATAGTAGGCGAACTGATAGTGCAGCTTGCCCTTTAATTCAACAGGTTTGATCTGCACTTTGCTGTAGGTGACCCCACCCTTGCTGCGCAGCTGGCTTAGCGTAGCCGTAATCAGCGTACGGCCGGTAATCACTTGGTCGATCAATGCTTTCAAAGATTCCACTGGGTACATCTCACTTTCGAATTTATAAATGGAGCACGTTGTCTCCTGAATATCGTTATATTATAGCATTAACCGTAAGCTTGCTCCATTCTTCCCCGCCCTGCTGCACTTCCTCCAGAGGAAGCCCCCCCTGGGCTAACAGCTCCGGACTCAACACCAGCAGCCGTCCGTACAGCTCCCTGCCCTCCGCCGCAACATCCTCCCCTTGCTCCCATAGCCGGTACAGGCTGTTCTCCGCTTTGGCGTAATGTCCTAGGGATTCCTGGTAGGCCATCAGCAGCCGCTCTGTTTTGGCCGGAAGGCGGTAAGGCTCTACTTCCTCCAAGAGCTCATTGATATCGCCCGTCATGTTCAGCAGCTCACGGTCGGCACCATGCAGATCCGCATACAAAAACAAATGCAAGGACCGTATCGCCCTGAACAGGGCTTGATCCTGATCCCCTTTTGCCGCGTAAATACCGCCTTCCTCCTTCAGCAGCCGGGCTACCCCTTGCAGCTTATCGGACTCCAGCACACCGCCGAGACGAAACATATCAATAATGTCCTCTACGGACAGCGAATTGAGCAGACGGGAATTTATACGGAAATGCCGCATCAGCAGCTCGTCTACTTCCCACAGGGCTTCTGTTGTTTTTTTATCCTGCTTCAAGGTCATTACCTTGGCAACCATTGCCGTCATATCCTCGATCATGCGTACGATATAATCTCTCCGGAACATGCTTGCTCACCCTTTCGCCTTTGAAATCATCTTAAACCATTCCACCCGCCTGCGCCACCTGGCATAACCCCTGTCCTTCAGCCAACACTTGTTATCACTGCTACTGATTGTTCTTGACATAAAATAGCAGTCTCAAATACAATACAAATAACCAGTCTGGAATCCAGATCATACTGTTACACAGATCGAATTATAGGAGGAAACGTGATGTCACAACCCGCTGACCCGGGGCAAAGCCCGCCGGGAGCAGCTGCTTCAAGCAAGTCTCAACTGGAAGATAACGTCCAGCCTTTGAAGGTCACCCCGGAACAGGATAAGCTGCTGGAAAGCGCCTTGCGGATTAAGATCATGCATACGCTGTCGGGGGAACCCCTCACGTCCAAGCAGGTTGCCGGGAAGCTGAACAAGACACCGGGAAACATCCACTACCACATCGTCAAGCTCTATGAGGGCGGGCTTCTGGAGCTTGTCCGCACCGAAGCGGCGGGAGGCATCATCCAGAAATTCTACCGCTCCAAGGGGACTATGTTCCGCTCGGAGCAGCTTAGCGGCTTCCACTTCCGCAAAGAAGACCAGGTGGAGCATTTCATCACCAGACTTACCCTCTCTCCTCCGGAGCTTGCGAAATTCCATCAGGAGATGCTGGAGCTGATCACCGCCTGGGAATCTAAAGTTACTGCCGGCGACGAGTATGGTGTTGAAATCGTGATGGGCCGCCTGCAGTCTGCAGAGCCTGCTCCGGAGACGGATACAGATGCGGAGGTACAGGAGTAGATGAATACCGCCGCTCCTTCCGGACAGGAAAGGCGCAATCCGCTGCAGGGTTTCGCTGCTCCTTTTGTCCGTTCACGCGCCTTTCCCTATCTGTGGCTGGGACATTTAATTTCATTCCTCGGCAGCTCGGTGACGATGGTCATTCTGCCCGTCCTCGTCTATTCACTGACAGGATCTACCACCACGATGGGTCTGGTCATGGCCGCTTACATGCTGCCGAATGTGATCATGCTTCCGGTATCCGGACATATCGTGGACCGTTACGACCGTGTGCGGATTATGATGCTGGCGGATATTGCCCGCTTTGCCGTGATGATGATAACGGCAGTCTTGGCCCTGGCCGGAATACTCAGCATTCCGCTGCTCTATATCCTGGTAGCCTTCTACGGTCTGCTCGATGGTCTATTCCAGCCTGCCTATGCTGCAGTCCGGGCCACAGTATTCACTCCGGACATCCGCGTAGCTGCGAATTCACTGACCCAAATCACTACCCAGTCCGTACGCCTGATCGGCCCCGCACTGGGTGGTCTGCTGATCACTCACCTGTCCGCAGGTGTCGGCTTCGGACTGGATGCCTTCACTTATCTGATCTCCCTAATCTGCCTTGTCTACCTGCGCAGAGTGCTGATCGTCAAATTGCAGCCCGGACCCGCCGCAGATGCCGCGGCCTCCGTTCTGCCAGATACTGAAGCCCAGAATACTCCTAACTGGAAAGAGGATTTCATCGAGGGAATCTCTGTTCTGCGCAGCCACCCCTGGCTGTGGATTACGATTCTGGCCTTCTGCTTCATCAACATCTGCTACGCGGGGATCAGCAGCGTCCTTCTTCCCTGGCTCTTCAAGGTCCATCACGGCTGGCCTCCTTATGTCTACGGGCTTGCCGTTACCTTCTCCGGAGTAGGCGCAATTATCGCAGGCCTGCTGTTCGGACTGCGGCCGAAATGGAAGAACCGCGGCATTATGGCTTACGGCGGTGCTATGCTGGGTGGTGTGGCTCTGCTGCTCATGCCGTTTGCGGGTACCCCGGCTGCAGCCATCGGTTTCTTTGCCCTTGAAGGCTTCGGGCTGATGATCTTCGGACTGATCTGGGAGATCAGCCTGCAGGAGCTGGTCCCGAAGGAAGCCTTCGGACGGGTAGCCAGCCTCGATTTATTCGGCTCCTTCGCCCTGCTGCCGGTCGGTTACATCTTGGTCGGCTGGCTGGCCGACCTGATTGGCGGGGTTCCGACCATAATTATTTTCTCCACTCTGGGACTGACCTGTGTCGCTCTCGTGCTCTGTGTTCCGGCTATCCGTAAATTTCAATAAAGCCGCCGTGCGGCCAATACAAAGAGGCAGCATTCCGCCATCCGGCGAATGCTGCCTCTTTGTATTCCACTCTGGGACTGACCTGTGTCGCTCTCGTGCTCTGTGTTCCGGCTATCCGTAAATTTCAATAAAGCCGCCGTGCGGCCAATACAAAGAGGCAGCATTCCGCCATCCGGCGAATGCTGCCTCTTTGTATGCTATATGAATTACTTCTGCACAGGCGCGTGTACGAAATCCTTAATAATCTGCGACAAATGCTCCGGTGCTTCAAACATGCTCATGTGGCCCACACCAGCTATCGTCACCTTGGTAATATTCGGATTATCCGAGGTGAAGGTCCGTTCTGGAGTCACCTTCGAATCCTCCGCTCCGGCTACCAGCAGCACCGGCAGCGCCGTTGCCGAGATGACATCCCTGCGGTCGGGACGCTCACGCATGGCCATGGCTGCCCCTGCGGCACCTTGCGGAGGGGTCTTGTAGCCTATCTCCTTGGCGCGTTCCAGAAGCTGCGGTGCTGCACCAGGAGCAAAGAGCCCAGGCACCAGTTGGTCTACAAAAGCAAAGATGCCTTCATTCTGGATCGTACTCACGCTTTTCAGCCGGTTCTCCCTGGCTTCCTCACTGTCCGGATAGCCGGAGGAATGAATCAGTCCGAAGCCCTTCAGCCTGGAGGCATGGCGCTGGGCAAACGACAAAGTAATGTAGCCTCCCAGGGAATGTCCAAGCAAATAACACTCAGGAATCTCCAGGGCATTCAGCAGTGAAAGAACATCATCGGCCATCTGTTCGATCGTGTAGGCTCCGAGCGGAGCATCTGAAGATCCGTGTCCGCGCAAATCAGGGGCAATGACCCGGTAGTTGGCGATTAAGCCAGGAATAACCCTGTCAAAGTATTCCGAGCTCCCGCAGAATCCATGCAGCAGAACAATGACATCACCTGTACCTTGATCACTGTAACAAATGTTGCTTCCTTCGCATCGAACATTTTCCATGGCTGCTTCCTTCTTTCTATGTAGTATCCGGTTGAAGACCGCGGCTTGTCTTTATTATTAAGCTAGATCAGGTACCTTTGAAACGCTCTCAGCCCGTGAGCCCGAAACCCTGGGCGGCAGCACGGGCAATCTGGTCGGCCATAACGATCACCCGGTGCAGCGGCGTGGTCTGCAGCGTACGGTAAGGCCGGGGACTGTTCACATCGACAATCGCTGCCAGACTGTAGTTTCCGACTGCGGGCAGCAACAGCCCGACTGACTGTGCCGGACGAAGCGGCTCCGCAGCCGCGAAGTAATACCCGAGCGCAGCGGGCGGCCCCAGGCAGGCATCCACAGCGATAATAATCTGCCCTTCCGGAATCTCAGCTATCCGCTGGATCAGATTATCCGCATCGCAAGGTGCCGGCAGCGTACCGGTAACATGGGGGAACCCATATTCCAGCAGACGGCTGCCTGTCAGCGGCCCCAGAGCATCACCAGTGGAGCGGTCCGTTCCGATGCACAGAAAGGTCAGCTGCTCTGCCGGATGCAAGGCGGCGATCTCCCGGAAGAAGGAAGCCAGCCCGTCTGCATCCATCTTGCGGCGTTTCCTGCTCTCTTCTTCTCTGATTGCCAAAGACTTCCCTCCCCCTCATTCCATTGCCTGCGAATTATTCCCTCTAATTTAACATGTTTTCTGTGATCCAGACAAAAAAATGGTCTTTCACTATCCAAACATGATAAAATACTTGAACTGTGTAAGATGGACTTAAGAATGTAATGGAGCATACCTTAAGTTCACAATCTATATCACTCAGGGAGGACTGTTATACCCCATGGATTTATCGAAACCAAGCCAGGAAAATGTTGAGTATATGATCGAGGGTATCAAGAACAAGCTGAAAATGGCCAGCGCTGCGGCTATGCAGGCCTCGGCTTTTTCGGTGGAGCATTATGAGGACATTCAGGATATTTATGAGGTTGCCATGGGCAGCGACAGGCTCAGCATCTCACAGGTGGAGGCGCTTGTCTCTGAGCTTGGACGCTTGCGCAAGAAATAAACCGGTCAATTGGCATGATAATAGCCCTTCTCTCCGACCCGTCCGTAGGAATGGACAGGGAAGATGAAGGGCTTTTGTGCGTTGATGCTCCGTTATAGGCAGGTCTGCGCCCGGCATTTACGGCAGATCAATCAGGATGAACTCTGCCTCTCCGCCATTGCTTGTCCCTTTAATGGTCAGATCACAGCTCTTGCGGATACGCGCCGCATCTCCCTGCTGAAGCTGAAACACGCCGTCTGAGCAGCTAATCTCCAGATTTCCGGAAATCAGATAAATATGAGTACGCCGCTCCTCTTGCTGCGGGTAATGCAGCTCCCGGTTCGTCTGCAGAAGGGACAAATAGACCGTAACATCCTCGCCCAGCTTAAGCGCTCCCTTGTCCGCTGATCCGGAAGCCACAGGAAGCAGGTTGTTCAGCTTAAGCTCGTCCGGAAAGAATCTGGCGTCCCACCTCGGCGTCATTCCCGGACGATCCGGCAGCAGCCAGATTTGCAAGAAACGCACATTCGAGCTTAGGGACGGGTTCGTCTCCGAATGATTGATGCCTGTACCCGCGCTCATCATCTGTACACTTCCGGCCTGCAGATCTGCATGATTACCGAGATCATCCTGATGCTTGAGGACTCCGGAAACTACATAAGTAATAATCTCCAGATCATGATGCGGATGCTCATGCATGCCTTGCTCCGGCTTCAATTCATTGTCGTTATGGGCCAGCAGTGCGCCAAAGTGGGCATTGCTGGGGTCATCGTAATCAGCAAAAGAAAAGCTGAATTCACTGTGTATCCATTCTCTATTCGAAGTATGACGCTCGGCTGATGTGACTACTTTAATCATAAACTTTGCACCTCCATAGATGTTGGAACCTTCTCCATATCTTAAACAGGGGATAAATGCTCCTTATATGAGATGTATATAGGCGCTTTGATTTAGTATCTCTTACCCCCTTCCTTTCTTCATCAATCAAGCGTTTGTAAAGCCGTAAATGTAGCCGTTTATATATAGAAAAGACCCTTTATTGCCTGGATGCTTCCCTATACTCCGGCAATCTTTCCCATGCTCACCAACTGTTTCAGTATATACCCCTACGTTTATATACGAAGTAAGATACTTCAGGCTATCCTGAATTTGAATGATGGCAGGCAGCATAGCAGCCGGAGTTCAAATCATAATAATCTAATGAGGAGTGATTGGTGATGAACAAGGCGGAAACGGAATATCCAGTAGAAAGCGGCGGTACATTTTTCAAGGGAATTTTCATAGGCGGTCTGCTTGGGGCTGCGGCGGCACTGTTGTTCGCACCGAAACCGGGCCGTGAAATGCGCAGTGATTTGTCGGACAAGCTCTCGATTGCCACTGACAAAACCAAAGAGGTTGCAGGAGCCGTAACAGACAAGACTAAAGCGCTGGCGACTACAGTCAGTGAAAAAGCGACCGATCTGGCAGGTACAGTATCTGCTAAAGCCTCCGACATCTTCACAACGGTCAGCGACAGCAAACAACAAATTGCTGCTACATTGTCGGAAACCGGCAAGAAGATTGGTGAAACCGTAAGCGAAGCCTCCAAGGATGTGGCCGGTGATGTTAAGGACGCTTCCAAGGATGTCTCGGATGAAGCCAAAGACTCCTCTAAAGAGGTAGCCGACAAAGCTAAAGATGCTTCCAAAGACCTAGCTGATGAAGCTACGGATGCTAAAGAGGAAGTTAAATCCTCTTACAAGTCCACTTATTAAAAACGGCGATATACGGCCTATTCAGGCAGTACAAGAGAGCAGCCAGCTCGCCGTAGCTGGCTGCTCTCTATTTATGCATGCCTTTTTTCGGCTTATAAGCCCACACTAAGCCGAAATGGATTATACCCTCATATACTCATTAAAGCCTGTTCCAGGCTATAGAAAGCAGGTACGCCTTATGGGAGAAGCGGACAGCAGAACTAAAGCTTATGAAGTTGATGAGCATCCCTTCGAGCTGCGGCATGAGGTCAAACGCTTGAATGCACGGCTCGACAAAATTGCAGATTCACTCGAAAAATCCGAATTCAAGGATATCCTGGAGAATTATACGGACCCCAAGAAGCGGATCATTACCAATCTGATGGCCGGCGTATCCAGAGGCCTGGGGCTTTCCCTTGGTACGTTCGTGATCCTCGGTTTACTGGGCTATATTCTTAGTTTGTTTCTTGATGTGCCGGTTATCGGGGAATATCTTGGAGAAATCAAAAAATATATTGATGCCAACAGCTAAGCAAATTTCCCGCTCACCCCTCCTGCAGCCTACTCCCGCCAGAATAGACTGCAGAGGGGTGTTGCTCGTGAACCGCGGGGAATTATTCCTGCCTATAGCAAAACAAGCCCTATCCCGGCGGGGAAGGGCTTGTCCTGTTATTCAATATAACGGCATACCGCTTAGCTTAATAAGAAGAGTTAGCCATAATCTGCTTCAGCTTCTCGGTAGCACGCTTCTGTATACGGGAAACACTCATCTGCGATACCCCGAGCTTCTGGGCGATGGCACGCTGTGACTGGCCATCCTGGAAAGCCAGCAGCAGTACCTGCTGCTCCTGCTCCTTCAGCTGTCCCAGAGCCTGCTGGAGATCCATGCGTTTCTCCACAGTCTCATAGTCATTGGCGTCAGAGCTGATCAATTCGCCGAGTGTAGCCCCCGTCTCTTCCTGCGAGAGCGGTGAATCAAGAGAGACATAATGATAACATTCCCTGCCGGCCAGTACTTCCACAGTTTCTTCCACAGTAAGATCCAGATAATGGGCAATTTCTTCCACCGCAGGGGAACGTTCCAATCGAATGGTAAGTTCATCAATGGCCTGCTGTACAAGTGCGCCTTTTTCCTTGATCCGTCTTGGAACCTGTATGTACCAGGATTTATCACGCAGGAAATTCTTCATATGTCCGATCATGCTTTTCATCGCATAGGGCTCAAAAGGTATCCCCAGGCTAATATCATATTGCTGCAACAGCCGGATCAGCGCCATTTGTCCCACTTGATACAGATCTTCATAGAGATCCGGACGGTTACGGGCAATTTTGCCGGCTGCCATCTTCACCATGGGCTCGTATTTACGGATGAGCACTGTAGCTATTTCATTGTCTTTCGTCTGCTGGTATTCCCAGATCAGGCTTACTGCTTCATTCATGGACTCTGGGGGAGTCACTTTGTCGTTCATACTTTCTCCTCGCTGTAATTAAGCCGCTTAGTCAGGGTAACGACTGTCCCTTTCCCTGCTTCGCTGACGACGCTAACGTCATCCATAAGCGCCTGCATTAAATAAAATCCCAGTCCGCCCACCTGAACATCATTCAGCTCCTTGTCATGCAGCGTCAAACGTTCATCAGACGAATCCAAACCGTCAAAGCTCTCCCCCTCATCTTTGACAGTAATGGACAAAGCACTTGATCCTACTTCAAAGATTACATCAACCAAACCGTCTTCCTGCCCGTAAGCATAAAGCACGGAGTTGTTACAGGCTTCCGAGACTGCTACCTTCATATCCTCAATATCTTCATAAGTGAAACCCATCTTAGAGGCAATGCCATATAAATTAAGTCTGACGATATCGACATATTCTGCACTGGCGGGTAACTGAAGAACTACTCTTTGCACGTCATCACTCATCCTTAGTTCGATCCTTTCCTAGTGGGAATTCTCTTGGGGGGCAAAAAACTTGGAAATGCCGGTCATATCAAACAATTTCTGTATTTGTGGAGGAACTTCCTCAACGGCAAATTTAACTTCCATTCCGTGTCTTGCTTTGAGAATCGACAACAAAATCCCGATTCCTGTGCTGTCAATGTATCTCAAATCCTTAAGATTAATCACGAGATCAAGTCCCGTATCTCCCACCAGCGGCTCCATGACCAGACGGAAATCAGGAGCCACAGACAAATCGAGCTCTCCAATCAGATAAACGGTGCATACTGTGCCTTCTGTTTCGGTTTTTGCGTGGAACTTTTCGCTTTTATGTGTATTCATAGACAACTCTCCTGATAAATGTTTTCTTTACCAATAACCCTAATGCTACACTGTTGAAACAACAAATTGGGACTTAACGGCTGTGGTAATTACTGGATCATGCATTAAAAAGTGAGGTATTCCGCTGGGCAGCGGGGTTATCCTTGACAGAATACCTGGAAATAATCTGCTTGATGCTGCTTAGCTTGAGCGGTTTGCTGATATAGCCGTCCATTCCGGACGCGGTGCAGCGATTCTGGATGCCCTCCATGACATTCGCAGTCATGGCAATAATAATGGTCTTGTCCGGGGAACCGCCGCTGTCCTCGCGAATCTTGGAGGTCGCTGTAAGCCCATCCATCACCGGCATCTGCAGATCCATGAATATAAAATCGTAAGCAGAGTTCCGGGCCATCTCTACAGCCTGGCTCCCATCCTCGGCAACCTCGGCATTGTAGCCCAGCTTGTCCAGCATGCTTACCATCAGGCGCTGGTTGACCGGATGGTCATCCACGACAAGCACCTTGCTGCGCCAATGCCGGTCAACCACTTTCCCCGCACTCTGTTCCTCCTGGCAGCTGCCTGCCAGTTCATCCTCCGGGACAGCTACCTGTATCGTGAATACGAATGTAGCTCCCTTCTCTTCCATCGACTCCACACGGATATCTCCGCCCATCATCCCAACAAGCGACTTGCAGATGGCGAGCCCCAGGCCCGTCCCTCCGTATTTGCGGGTCATGGAGGAATCAAGCTGAGAGAAGGGCTGGAACAGCCGGTCACATTTCTCCGGTGAAATTCCAATGCCTGTATCCTTCACTGTAAATTCCACTACCAGTTTATTATCAGCTGTAGGCACGCTGGACGCAACCAAATATACTCCGCCCTGGTTGGTAAATTTGACCGCATTGGCCATCAGATTAATTAATACCTGACGCAAACGGGCCATATCCCCGTAAATCAGCTTTGGCAGCTTCTGGTCGATGAAATAGGCCAGCTCCAGATTCTTTTTGCCTGCTTCCGCAGAAAATAAGCTAAACACCTCCTGGATGGTGGTTTGTAGCTCAAACAACTGCTCTTCCATTTCCATTTTGCCTGATTCCATCTTGGTGAAATCAAGGATATCGTTAATGACCGTAATCAGGGTATCCGCACTTTTGCGGATGATCTCCGTATATTCCTTCTGCTCAGGAGCAAGCTCCGTCTCCATCAGAAGATCGATCATGCCCACTACCCCGTTCATCGGCGTACGGATCTCATGGCTCATCATCGCGAGGAATTCGGTCTTGGCATTAGCGGCAATCTCCGCCTCTTCCTTGGCTTTGACCAGTTCCCCGTTAATCCGCTCGAGTTCCTGCGTCTTCTGCTGCAGCAGCATAGACTGAAGCTGCTGCTTCTTGCTGGTCAGATACATGTTAACAAAGCCTTCGATCTTGGACTTCAGAATCTGCGGAATAAATGGTTTGACCATATAATCAATGGCACCGGCAGAATAACCCGCGAACAGATGCTCCGCCTCCTTGCTGTTGGCAGAGATAAAAATGATCGGAATATCCTTGGTTTTCTCTCTGGCTTTGATTAATTTGGCGGTTTCGATTCCGTCCATACCCGGCATCTGCACGTCCAGTACGATAACTGCAAATTCATATCTTAATAAGCACCGCAGTGCTTCTTCACCAGAATTGGCTTTGACAAGCTTGTAATGCTGACTCTCAAGCACTGCTTCCAGTGCCAGCAGATTCTCGGGACGGTCGTCAACCAGCAGTATATGAATCGGTTCCTGAACCCCCATAGGCCCCTCCTTACCCGCTACTTATTCTTGCGGTATATTTTTTCCACCCTGTCCAAAGCTTCGTAGCTGTCACTGTATTTCGTGAAATGAATGGATTCCTTGGAACCAAGGACCAGCACTCCAAACCGGCTGAGACTTTCGTGGAATAAGCCATGAACATGATCGCGGAGCTCATCGTTGAAATAGATCATTACATTGCGGCAAAAAATAACATTAAATTCATTAAATGAAGTGTCTGTCGCCAGATTATGCTCGGCAAAAATAATATTCTTGCGCAAGTAAGGCTGCAAAATCACTGAATTATACTTCGCTGTGTAGTATTCCGAGAACGCGCGTGTACCGCCCGCCTCCAGATAATTCTTGGTATATTGCTTCATCTTCCCGATCTCATACACGCCTTCTTTGGCCTGCTGCAGGGAACGCGCGTTCATATCTGTTGCATAAATCCGCGCCTTGTCGTAAAGCCCTTCCTCATGCAGCATAATAGCCATGGAGTATACCTCTTCGCCTGTGGAACAGCCGGCATGCCAGATCCGGATATACGGATAGGTCCGCAGCAGGGGGACCACCTTCTGCCGGAAGGTCAGGAAGAGTCCCGGATCGCGGAACATTTCCGTTACAGGGATCGAAAGACTGTATACAAACCGTTCAAAGCAGGCACGGTCATGCAGCACTTTCTCCTGCAGGGCGGATATGCTGGGCACATTCTCGGCATGGACATGATGCCAGATGCGCCGTTTCAATGAAGGCAGCGCATAATTCCTGAAGTCATATCCATATAGACGGTGTACCCCGCTAAGAAGCAGCTCAATTTCAATCTGTTCAAGCTCCTGTTTACTCCCTGCCTGAATAGCCTGCTCCTCATATCCGCGCTCCATAGCTGTCATTGTTATCAATACTCCCTTGCCTAAGCCTTATTTCCGGACTCGTTCCAAATGGTACTGTATAGCTATTACCCCGAAATCGCCCTTACGAATACAACCAGACGCGCATTAAGGAAAGAAGCTGATCTGTACTGATCGGTTTCTTCATATAATCGGAGGCTCCGGCCTCAATACACTTCGCCCGGTCCTCCTTCATCGCCTTGGCCGTAAGTGCAATAATCGGCAATTTCTGGTACTGCGGCATTTGCCGGATACGCCGCATCGCTTCGTAGCCGTCCATTTCCGGCATCATCATATCCATCAGCACCAGATCATAATCCGTCTGCTCCACCAGCATATCAATGGCCTCCCGCCCATTCTCGGCGAACTTCACTTCCATGTGATAACCTTCGAGAACACTGGAGAGGGCAAAGACGTTTCGGATATCATCATCGACGAGCAATATTTTTTTGCCGTCGAACAATTCTTCTTTATTGTGCAGCTTTTGCAGAATTTTACGCTTATCTTCCGGAAGATTTGCCTCTACCCGGTGCAGGAACAGCGTAGTTTCATCCAGCAGCCGTTCCGGCGAGCGGACATCCTTGATAATGATCGATTCCGCATATTTACGCAGCTGCGTCTCTTCTTTGCTGTCCAGATCTTTACCGGTGTAAATAATGATCGGCAGATCATTCAGCTCTTCATCATCCCGGATCTGATCCAGCAGCTCGAACCCGGTCATATCCTCCAGCATAAGATCGAGGACCATACAGTCATACCTCTGCTTGCGCAGCTCGCCCAGGGCTTCATAGCCGGTGGAAACCGCAGTAATGGCTACATCATCATGCCCGATAAGCTCCATGATGGATCGGCGCTGGATATCATCATCTTCTACAATGAGCAGATGCTTAAGCGTGCTGGCGGTGTAGTTCTCAATTTGCGAGAATGCCCGGTCCAGCGCTTCGCGGGAAGAAGGCTTTCTTAAGTAGGCCATCGCGCCCATCATGAGGCCCTGCTTAATCTCATCGTTCACGGAGATCACATGCACAGGGATATGCCGGGTCTGGGAAGCACCCTTGAGTTCCCTGAGTATTGACCAGCCGTCCATGACCGGCAGCTGGATATCGAGAATAATCGCGTCAGGCAGATAGGTCTTGGCCATCTGCAGGCCGGTATCTCCCTGAAGGGCCACCAGTCCCTTGAAGCCGCGGCCGCGGGCCATGCCGAGCAGTATCTTGGCAAAGCTCTCATCATCTTCGATAATGAGCAGCACCTTGTCGCCGGCAGTCAGCGATTCGCGGTCATCCTCAACAATAACCGGCACGAGGGGCGTAGGTGCCACATCACCGATTTCATCCCATGAACGTTCGTCCCGGTACTCTATAAGCGTCGCCGCATCCCGTGCGGCGGCTGCTTCTGCCACTCCCGGCAGCAGGCTGTAATTCCCTTTGACCGGCAGATACAAGGTGAAGATACTTCCTTGTCCTTCACGCGATTCCAGTCCAATCGCCCCGCCCATCAGACGGGCCAGCTCGCGGCTGATTGACAGTCCGAGACCTGTGCCCCCATACTTGCGGCTGGTTGTCCCGTCGACCTGCTGGAAGGCCTCAAAGACAATATCCATCTTGTCGGACGGGATGCCGATTCCGCTGTCCTTGACGGACAGTGCAATGTATTCAAATTCATGCGGCAGATAGGAAGGCAGATGCTTGGTGTCCGCTCTGCTGACGGAGAACTCCACATGTCCTTCGCTGGTAAATTTGAAGGCATTGGACAAGAGATTGCGCAGCACCTGCTTCAGTCTGTGGCTGTCCGTGAACACATGGTCCGGCAGCGGCTCTTCGAAGGATAAGCGCAGCGATAGCCCCTTTTTGCTGGCCAGCGGCGCAAAGTTCTGCTTCACGAAGGTCTTTAGCTCCGTAAGCGGAATCTCTTCGTAATTGAGCTCCATTTTTCCGGCATCCACCTTGGACAGATCGAGGATTTCATCTATCATCTTGAGCAGGTCCGCACCTGACATATAGATGGTATGGGCAAATTCCACCTGCTTGTCGCTCAGATTCCCTTCTTTATTCTCCGTAAGAAGCTGGGACAGGATTAACAGGCTGTTCAGCGGCGTCCGCAGCTCATGAGACATATTCGCCAGGAACTCGGATTTGTATTTGCTGGTCACAGCAAGCTGCATCGCCTGCTTCTCAAGCTGGACGCGGGCATGCTCAATCTCATCCTTCTTCTCTTCGACCTCCTGCACCTGCTCCTGCAGCGCATGGGTCTTGGCGACCAGCTCCGTATTATAATGCTCCAGCTCTCCCTGCTGCCGCTGCAGCAGCTCCTCGGAACGCTTCAGCGCATCCGTCTGTTCCTCCAGATTCTCGTTGGAACGGCGGAGTTCTTCCTGCTGGGTCTGCAGTTCCTCTGACTGGCATTGCAGCTCTTCGGTGAGCGCCTGCGATTCCCGCAGCAGCTCTTCAACGACAAGCCTGCGGCTGATATTATTCAGAATGATACCCAGATTATTCGAAAGCTGATGAAGCAGCTCATTCTGCAGCACCGAGAAAGGAGTAAAGGAAGCGAATTCCACTACCCCCATAAGCTCATCTTCAAATAAAAGCGGATGGATGGAAATGTAACTCGGATGCGATTCCCCGAATCCGGAGGAAACGGAAATATAATTATCCGGAGCCTCTGTCAGCTTAATCGGCAGCTTGTCCAAGGCACTTTGCCCGACCAGCCCCTGACCGATTTCGAAGCTCTCCTTCGGTTTGACGCCTTCCTCACCGGCATAGAAAGCGCTGCTGACCAGCAGGTTGGGATTGTTCTGATCCTTCAAATATACAGCACCGTACTGGGCTCCCAGCACAGGCGTGAACTCACTGATAAAAGTCTGCGATACCTGATCCAGTGAACTGACTCCGCGCAGCAGCTCCGTTACCCGGGCTATGTTCGCATTCAGCCAAGCCTGATCACTCTGCGCCTGGGCATAGGATTTCTCAAGCTGCTGTTTCTGCTCAATATCCTCAGCCATCTGCTGGAACACGCGGGCTACATCACCAATCTCATCTTTGGATTTGACCTTGATCCGCCGGATCGCCCGCATCTTGCCGTTGCCGAAGCTGGTAATCATCATGGATACAACACTCAGACCGCGCGTAATACTCGGGATAACCCACAGGATCACCCCAAGCCCCAGCAGCAGTCCCACAATCATAATGAGGGTTACCATCTGAATCGAACGTTCGGAAGCCTCCTTGGCTTTGGCGGTCTCATCGGTCATCCGGAAAGCATTATAATCGGAAAGTGCATTCAGACTGTTCAGTACCTCGTTCTGGATATCTTGTCCTTCTGTATTACGGTAAGTATTGGCATTCTGGAAGTACCCGGCAGTCAGCATCTCCAGCACTTTATTCTGATAATTCTTATACGCAGAATAAGAAGCCTCAATCCGCGATAGCAGCTGCAATTCTTCTGTGGTCTTCATGGAGTCCTGTATATTCTTCAGATGATCCTCAGCTTTGAGCACCTTGCTGTTAATTTCCGCCTTCTGGGCATCCACAGAGAGTGTATCCGCGTTAAGCATCGAGGTGGTTAAGATCCGTGCCATATCATTCACTTCACCGCGAAGCCCTGAAGAGGAGCGGCCTTTACTGTATCTCTCCTGGAAGCTGTCAAGCTGTCCGCTCATATAATGAAGCCGGTCATACCCGATCATGGTAAGAGCCAGCATAATGGCCAGCATGGCACTGAAGCCGATTAGCAGTTTAGCCTTTATTTTCATTCCCTATCTGTTCCTTTCTTCAGCGAAATCCATACCAGACACTTATCGTCATCGCGTTCCTGATTCACAGGCTCATTCAGGAAAGCAGTGCGCATAACCTCTTCCTGCCAGTCATGGCCGGCATTCAAATGCCCGATCATGAATTCGAGCTGCTCTGCCTGCTCTCCCTGGACCATCTCCAGCAAGCCGTCTGTAAACAGCACCAGATGGCCTTCTTCCTCATAGCTGAGGCTCTGCGGCTGGATATCAATCCGGTCAAACAGCCCGACCGGGTGGCAGTTGCTCTCCAGCAGAACCGGGGTCTTGGCCTCTCCTTCGAAGAGCAGCGCCGGCGGATGTCCGGCATTCACATAATCAATCCGCTTCATCCGTGTATCAATGACAAGATAGATTGCCGTGAAGTAATACTGGACCAGCTGCTTCTCAATGTAGAGCTGGTTGAAGCGCCTGTTGAGTTCTTGAATAACCTTCTCCGGCTCAACATAGGTAGTCACGGTATCCTTCAATACCGAGGCCAGGAACATACAGAACAGCGATGAAGAGATCCCGTGTCCCATCATATCCAGGAGAATGACAGCATAACGCCCGTCACCCAGCGGATACCAGGCGTATAAATCACCGGCCAGCTCAAAGGACGGCTGATAAATGGCATGCACCTCAAACGTTTCATCGGTAAGCGGCAAGCTGAGTACTGCATTCTGCACTAAGGCAGCCAGCTTCAGCTCATCCTGGATGCGCTGATCCCGCTCCTTATGCCAATCCTTCTCGCGTTTCAGCCGCAGGGCCAGACGGATGCGGGCCATCAGCTCCACCTTGTTAATCGGTTTCGTAACATAATCTACGGCACCTGCATCCAGTGCTTCTGCGAGCTTCTTGGAATCTCCCACAGCGGTGACCATAATAATGGGAATGTCCTTCAGATGCTCATATTGCTGAACCACACGGCATGCCTCAATCCCGTCCATCTCCGGCATCATCATATCCAGCAGTATCAAATCTACATCCGACTGCTTAGGCTGCTTCTCATCCATGCCAGAACCCACGCCGAGCAGCTTCAACATATCTTTAGCGGACGAAGCCGTTATAAAATTCCGGTAATCTTCTTTTTTCAGGATTTCACGGATAATGATTACATTGGTCGGATTGTCATCTACGATTAAAATTCTCAAGCTCCCTCACCTCACACGAATAGTATTAGGACCGTAAAACCTGTAATTCTATCACTCTATCATACGATATTTGAACGGCCTGTTTCCATATAGCAAGATATTGGAAGAGAATCAGGCCCTCGTCTTCAACAAAGTAACCTCCAGCCCCACTGCTTGTAGTGGGGCTGGAGGTTACGCTATTGGACTATAGAGGTCACAGAAGGCTGACCGGCAATTATTTCGGATTTCTTTTGGCGATAACGAGAACTTTGCCCAAATCGAGCTCCTTCTCGTAAAATGCCGCTTCCGCCGCACTGAAGCCGAGCGAAGTAATCTTGAACCGGAGAGCATCGCCGCGTGAACGGAAAAGGTTAGCAATCGCACCAAATAACCCTTCTTCGCTGAGCCCGACCTCATTCACGTCTGCAGCATCCACGATACGGCCTTCACGGTTTTCATCGTGACTGATCACGTAGAGGTCATCTCTTGTATAGCCGCTGCTACGCAGCCGATTCACTTCTTCTATCGCCTGAACACCATTCTCCAGCAACTTGGCATATGCCTGTGTACCGATTGAATCCATGAAATCACTCTCCTTGTATTGTTTAAGAGGGCAACGCAGTTAAAAGATGACTGAGCATTCATTAACCTTAATTGCCGCCCTTGAAACAGCCTCAGAAAGAATTTCCGTCAAATAAATCAATACCCTCCCATTCTCCGGTATTCATATTGCGGTAGACTTTGAGCGCTGCACTTCCTCTAATATATACATCGCCGTCCTCGGCTTCAAAATCCGGTGCCCCCAATGTCTCCTGCAGGCTGGCAGTCACCGGATTCAGTTCCTGACCGTTAAGATTCAGGCCGAACTGTTCTGCCTGGGAAGGTGAAGCATGTACATAGAGGACAATGCCCCCACAAACACCGGCGGAGACGTCAGCATATTGATATTCCAGGCAATCTCCCCAAGGGTCCGGAGTAATCTCAGGCGGGATACCTTTGGTCTGCAGCAGCGCTTCTTCCGGCATATACAGGGTAACCCCGGCCAGAGACTCGAAACTGCTTATGTAGGGAACTGTATTGACACTATGCTCAAAGGCGAGCATTACCGGCGGTTGCACGGTTGCCGAAGAAGCGGCAGGGACAGTCTCAGCTTGCGGCGGAATGGTGATAAAGGGAGAAAGCAGACTAAGCAAAAGAATAACGATTTTCATGTAAACTCCCGCCTCTCATAAGCTGTAATTACCCTTGGCCTGAACCCTGCGCTACTTAACCTGATTAATGGCGGAACTTCTGCCAGATGGCGGCTGCAGCATCCACGCCCTTAAGCGCTGTTGCTATTTTACCCTTGGACTTGCTTTCGTTTACCGCTTCATAGGATTGAATAGTTCTTTCTTCGGACGGAGTAAGCGGAACTTCTGCAATGGATACAGATTTGGCCTTATCCTTCAGTTCACGTGATTTGCGGAATTTCTCAATGACGGTTACCGATACCTGCTTCACGGTCAGTGTCAGTTCATTCATTACATCACCGAGGTTCTTCACAGAATCGACAATAGGATCAATCTTCTGAATTTTGCCCTGAACATCGGCAGTGATATCGTTGGCATGTCTGACCGTTGTTTTCACTTCATAAGTAAGCTCATCAATGGTCTTTTGCACTTCCTGCAGAGTCTGACTGACCTTGTCGAGGGATTCCTTCGCTGATTTCAAGGTTTTAATTAAGAAGAATACGAGGACTGCGAATGCAACAGCAACTAGTGCTACGCTAAGTTCAATGATCATTTCCATAACCCCTTCCGAATGTCTTATAATGTCGTTTGCTCTGCCTGTTACTGCATAGTTACCCTTACGGAATTAGGCCGAAACAAATTGTCAAGCGCCTTAAAGACCATTCCCTTCTGTTTGTTTCAAAATGATAGGCACCGTTTAAACAATGACTACATCACCACACAGAAAGGATGACATCTCATGTTAAGATGGTCAGTAATTCTGCTGGTAGTTGCTCTGATTGCCGGTATCTTCGGTTTCTTCAATATCGTGGCAGCCGCTGTAGGCATTGCCAAAGTATTGTTCTACATCTTCCTTATTCTCTTCGTTGTTTCGCTCTTTATGGGACGCAGAGGAAGGTCAATGTAGTCATTCATTCCGCTAACTAACTGCAAACCAAGCATTGCTGTAGAGCCTGAGGCTTCCATGAGAAGCCCCGGGCTTATTTCCATTTATGCACATTATTCCGCTTGATATATCCTATTCACCCTTCAGAAAGTATAGGCCTTTCCTCTCAGGTTGTCACTCGCCCTCAGAACCAGAAATACAAGGCCGCCCTGGCATAAAACAAAAATAAAATATTTCATCCCGATGTCTGGTTCATTACATACACTTTATGTTTACATGCTTATTAGCACAGTACAAACATGGAAAAGTAAACCACTAAACCAAAATCAGGAGGAATCATCGATGAAAAAATTAGCCAGCTTAACAGTAGCAATGGGTCTTATGGCTTCCATAGCAGCAACCGCTTCAGCTGCTGAAGTAACAGGTACAACAACTACTACTACACCTACTTCTGATGCAGCAGTGTCTGTAACCGGAAGTACATACCTGGAGCCATTCGACACTGTAATCACTCCAGCAGACATCAAACTAGCGACTCCTCAGATTATCCTGACCAAGATCACTGCTTTTCACCTTTCCGTGGGTAGCATGGCTCCTATCGGCTGGCTGGGTGCGCAGACTGTCGATACTACAGGTGTAATCATGACCGATACTTGGGGCAATGAGTGGAGAGAAGTATATACTTGGCTGGGCAAAGCTTGGCTCAAGGTTCCTGCATCCGCTTATGTAATTACTCCATAAATACTTAACGATAAGCGAAGTCATAACAGCTGATGTGCTACCTTTGCTATGACTTCGCAGTTGGTATACTCAAGAGGCCCATGGACCTTAGTCCTGACGGCCTTTTTGCCTGTGTATAAACAGGAAACGGGGTTATCCTTTCAGTAGAAGAATCTACTGAAAGGATAACCCCACAAAACATCCGCCCTAGTTAGTTCACCCGTCACAAACTTGTACTACTGCCGCTTCAAGCTCTCTATATCCCCCCCCACAAAACATCCGCCCTAGTTAGTTCACCCGTCACAAACTTGTACTACTGCCGCTTCAAGCTCTCTATATCTATTGTTATATTAGCGGATGACCGAGCCTCCATAAAGGAAACGGTTCATCCAAGAAGCGCTTAATTTGTCTACTCTTACGCCGCCGGATGATACGGAATACGTCTGTAATAACTGCCCGTCTCCCAAATACATCGCTACATGCGTAATTCTTGCTGCAGACTTGTCGATCCCCGCATAGGCGGAAGCCGAGCTTCCTTTATAATCCATGAAGAACATCAAATCACCGCGTTTCAACCCAGCAATGTCCGTTACTACATTACTATTCTGCTTCACCCAGTCTCCCTGCTGCCGGGAGTCGGCAGGCAGCTTCAGATTCGCTGCATCCATGAAGATCTGGCGGATGAAATCCGAGCAGTCGAACGTGCTGGTATCACTCCGGCTGGACCCGTACTCATACGGTGTACCGAGGTAGCCCATGCCTGCGGCTATTACACTTTCAATCACAGCAGCCTGCGGCGGAGCCGTAGGAACTGGCGTAGGTGCAGGTGCAGGTGTCGGTATTGGTGTCGGAACAGGCGCCGGAGCAGGTGCTGCCGTTGCTTCAATATATTGATCCGCCGAGCTTGTATATCCGGTTGTACCGTTAGCTGTTCTTACTTTGTACCAATAGCTATTGGTTTCTTCCAGGATCGTTACCTGGTCATTCTTATATAGGTATCCCAGCACTTTACCGCTTGTGTAAGGTGTCTCCCGAAGACGGACCGTGGACTGGATGACTGCCGTTTGTACTGCAGGTGTAGCCACCGGAGCCGTAATCACACTGATGTATTGGTCTCCTGCACTGGTGTAGCCAATCTCACCGTCAGCAGTTCTGACTTTGTACCAATAGCTGTTAGTCGCTTCCAGAATCGTTACCTGGTCTCCCTTACTGAGGTACTTTAATACTTTACCGCTGGTAGATGGAGTCGTGCGCAGCCGGACCGAGGATTCAATTACACCTGTCTGTACCGCCGGCGCAGCCAAAGACGAATTGGCAGAAGCCGATGCGGCGAAGGACTGCTGAGGACTCAGCACTCCCAAGGATAGTGCAAGTGTTGCTGAGACCAATAACGATGCTGCCAGTTTCTTATGTGATACGATCATAGCGTTCCCCCGCTTAGCGTATTGAGAATTCAACAACGGCGCGCGCTACGTTTGTTGCTTTCTGCCCTCATTATAGGCTTGCCCGGGATTTGGAACATGCTCCAAATTTCACAAAAAACCTTTCCATCTTATGGTAACAACCAGGTCTATAGTCTCGATTCCTCCTTGGATTTGGTGGAAATTACAGCTAACTAGGAGAAATTAAGGAATGTTAATCTTTGGGTTCAACGTGAACCTGCACATTCATGATGTTATGCAGCTTACTCATCCGCTCTTCGATAGAGTCACTGATGGCATGGCCCTCCATCACCGTCATCTGCGCATTCACTTGCACCACTACATCAACCAGCACATGATTGCCATGAACCCGGGCTTTCAAATCCTTGATGCCCTCCACTCCCGGCGTCCGGGCAATGGTGCTGCGCAGATCAAGCAGTTTATCTTCGTCAAAGCCGTCAGTCAGCCGGTAAGTGGAGTCGCGGAATATATCCCAGGCCGTCTTGGAGATCAGCAGTCCTACCGCAACAGCAGCAGCGGAATCGATCCAAGGAAGGCCGAATTGGGCTCCGACAATTCCTACAGCAGCTCCGATACTAACCATGGCATCCGAGAAATTATCCTTGGCTGCAGCCATCAGCGCATTGTTGTTAATCTGCTTCGCCAAACGCTTGTTATATATATATACCCCCATCATAGCTACGGCACACACCAGGGCAACTCCCGCCGACCAGAGCTGCGGCGTTGCCTTCGCCCCTTCAAACAAGGATCGCACCGCTTCCACAATAACCTGAATGCCGACCATGGCCATGATAAAAGAAGCCATCAGCGCAGCGACCGTCTCGGCCCGGAAATGCCCGTAGGTATGATCTGAATCCGGCGGCTTCCGCGAAATGCGCAGACCAATCAGCACGGCCAGTGAAGCCACAATATCGGTCAGATTGTTGAAGCCGTCTGCCAGGAGTGCACTGGAAGCGAACAAGTAGCCGCAGACCAGCTTGAAAGCAGACAAAATCAGATAAGCGACAATACTGACCAGTGCGCCTTTTTCTCCTTTGCGTATATCTTCATAAATATCGGCCATCCCTGCTACCCCCTGTCAATCTCCATCCTTACCACATAAATACAGGAAAACTTTCTTTGAGTTATTCTTGCCCTTGTGGCAGCATTTAAAAACAATTAGAATAAGGAAAAGGACTTGCTGCCTAAGGGGGTTAACATAATGAGCGAGAACAATGATAAACCAAAAATTAATTTGGCCGAGGCGATCCGCCAGAAGCTTGAACAGAAGAAACAGCATGCTTCGGGTAAACCGGGTTCAACTTTCCAAGCCGGTTCCGCGAAACCGCTGAAAAGCCAGAACAATAAGAAGCCAAACAATCAGCGCCGTCGTACAGGCGGATCCTAGGCTTCTTACACTCTTATATGTGAACATAAACGGCTGCGTTATCCCTTCCGGGACGACGCAGCCGTTTTCGTATGAACTCATTACTGTTCATCCTACCTATATCTAGTTCTTAAGCCTCTACAGGGTACATCCGCGCACGCATTTCCTTAATTTCCGGATTCTCCAGATATTCATCATAGCTCATCGAGCGGTCAATGACACCAGCCGGTGTAATTTCAATAATACGGTTGGCGATTGTCTGGATGAACTGATGGTCATGGGAAGTGAACAGGATGGTGCCGTCAAAGTCAATCAGGCCGTTATTGAGCGCTGTGATCGATTCCAGATCCAAGTGGTTGGTTGGCTCATCGAACACGAGCACATTCGCCCCGTTCAGCATCATCTTGGCCAGCATGCAGCGGACCTTCTCGCCCCCGGACAGTACGCTCGCCTTCTTCAGTGCTTCTTCACCGGCAAACAGCATCCGGCCCAGGAATCCGCGCAGGAAAGTTTCATCCTGATCCTTGGAATACTGGCGCAGCCATTCTACCAGGTTCATATTCACACCGTCGAAATAACTCGAGTTATCCTTAGGGAAATAAGCCTGGGTTGTTGTAACGCCCCAAGTATATTCACCGGCATCCGCTTCCTTCTCGCCCATAAGGACATCGAACAGCAGTGATTTCGGCTGGGAGTATGGACCTACAAAGGCAATCTTATCGCCCTTGTTCACGACAAAGCTGACTTCATCCAGCAGCTGCTCACCGTCAACCGACTTGCTCAGTCCGCTGACCGTAAGCAGCTGTTTGCCGGCTTCACGTTCAGGCTTGAAGTTCAGGAACGGATATTTACGGTTGGAGGGACGGATATCGTCCAGTGTAATTTTCTCCAGCTGCTTCTTACGGGAAGTAGCCTGTTTCGATTTGGAAGCATTAGCCGAGAAGCGCTGGATAAAGGCTTGCAGCTCCTTCATCTTGTCTTCCTTCTTCTTGTTCGAGTCGCGCTGCAGGGCCTGGGCCAATTGGCTGGACTCGTACCAGAAGTCGTAGTTGCCGACGTACATCTGGATTTTGCCGAAATCGATATCCGCAATATGCGTGCAGACCTTGTTCAGGAAGTGACGGTCATGGGATACCACGATAACGGTGCCTTCGTAGTCCATGAGGAAGTTCTCCAGCCAGCCGATGGATTCAAGATCCAAATGGTTGGTAGGCTCATCGAGCAACAGGTTGTTCGGACGTCCGAACAGGGCTTGCGCCAGGAGTACCCGGACCTTTTCGTTGCCGCTGAGTTCGGCCATTTTCTTGTCGTGCATTTCGCGCATAATACCAAGTCCGATCAGCATCGCAGCAGCATCCGGCTCTGCATCCCAGCCGTTCAGTTCAGCGAATTCGCCTTCCAGCTCACCGGCGCGAAGTCCGTCAGCTTCCGTGAAATCGCTCTTGGCATACAGGGAATCCTTCTCCTTCATGATCTCATAAAGGCGGGTATGGCCCATAATTACCGTTTCCAGTACCAGAAATTCGTCATACTCGAAATGGTTCTGTTTCAGTATAGCCAGACGTTCACCGGGTGTAATATGCACATCGCCGATGTTGGCTTCGATCTCTCCGGACAGGATCTTTAGAAAGGTCGATTTGCCGGCGCCATTCGCGCCAATCAGACCATAGCAGTTGCCGGGTGTGAATTTTATGTTTACGTCCTCAAATAGTGCGCGTTTTCCGTAGCGGAGTGTTACGCCGCTTGTGCTAATCATTAAGCATTACCATCCTTTTCACTTAGGGTTCCGGCTCATTATAGCATAAAATCAAGGCAAATGGCCCGTAATTGTAGCCCTTTAAGGGGCATCTTTGCCCTTTTCCAGGCAAATATCTTATCAAGTGGAAACAACTTTGCCGTCCTTTTAAGGAAGGCACCGTTTCAGCGAGAAATAGAAGGATAAGTTATCGTGTGAAACATATAATTTCTTATATTTTTAAGTAGAAGGGTTATGCGGGCCTCCTACCGGTCAGCCGCCGGCAGTTATTGTCCGGGCGGGCGCTCTTCGGGATGCACTACCAGTGTTTCCCCATAACCTAATGTACGGATACGTTCCTCGCTGATCCCTTGTGCCACACGCGCCAGCTCCATCCGGTCCAGCGCTTCGCGCGCGGTGTCATCAGCCAGCCGGAACGTCCCGAAATGCATCGGAATCATGAGCTCTGCCCCTACATCCAGGAATGCCTGCACAGCCTCCTCCGGATTCACATGCTGGGAGTTCATGAACCACTCCGGCTCATAGGCCCCGATTGGCATCAGTGCGACATGCAGCTTAAAGCGGCTGCCGATCTCCTTGAAGCCCGGGAAGAAGCCGCTGTCTCCGGCAAAATACAGATTCGGCGGAAGCTTGCGCTGCCCCTTGCCCTCTTCGCCCTCCGGATGCTTCTGCGGGTTCGCCGGCTGAAGCACATACCCGCCCCAGTGCGAGGAATTCGTATCAAACGGTGTCCGCCGGGTCCAGTGCTGGGTCGGGACAAAGGTCAGCTTGACGGCACCGAGCGTAAGCTCCTGCCACCACTGCATCTCCAGGCAGTCCGGGAACCCTTTGCGGAGCATTTTGCGCTTCAGTCCTTCCGGGACCACAAGGGTCGTCGTTCCTGCCCGGTACAATTTGCGGATGGAAGCGATGTGCAGATGATCATAATGGGAATGGGAAATCAGGATAAGGTCTATCGGCGGAATATCGCCAAGGGGTATCCCCGGCTGCCCGATCCGCTTCTCAAACCCCAGTCTGCGCGCCCAGATCGGGTCCGTAATGATATTAAGTCCTTCATATTGCAGAAAAAAAGTGGAGTGCCCGATCCACGTAATCGTTGTTTCCAGCCGGTTTCCGGCCAGATAACTCAGCTGCGGCGGATGATTCGGCACTTTAAAGGTATAATCCTTTTTCTTCCGGCGGCGTTCCTCGCGCCATTGGCGGAATTCCTTAAGCGTTTTATCGGTACTTACATTATCGATGTTGTTATAGCGTATTTTAGCCATGGTTGAAACCACTCCTTATAACCGCTCTGCCGGATCTCTCTGGTGCGGCAAAACAGATACTCTAACTATAGGATTCCACAGAGTCATTTGCAAAATCACAGAGGTGTGCAGGTGCGTACATGAGTGTACCGATGTGTAATGCCATCCCTTACAAATGTTACCCATTTGGCCCAAACGGAAACGTCAGCGTATAATAGAGGATTAATAAATCTACCGCACACAGCGGTTATGAATCAAGAAACCCGGAGGCAACAGCGGCCGGAAGTCCAAATGTACACCGCAGTAACGACTGGGCTGGAAGTTATTATCTTATGTATATCTTATCTATACTAATATTTTAAATTTTAGCGGGTTCAGACCTCTGCCCTTTTGTGTTCCACCGCTGAAATGATGTAAAATGCGGTTAAAGAGCACGGTGCTTATGCCACTTATCAAAGAGGAGCTGACGTATGAAGATCACCTTTATTGAACCGACTCCAAGTCCAAATACGATGAAGCTTCACCTGGATGAAAGTCTGGAACCCGGCATCCGCCGGACCTACACGCCGGAAAGCCGGCGCTCTGCCCCTTCCTGGGCGCAGGATATGCTGGAAATTCCGGGCGTCACCAGTATCTATCACGCTGCCGATTTCGCGGCCCTGGAACGCAAGGGCAGTGCCGATTGGGCCGCTATTCTCCGCGAGGTCCAGAACCGCTTCGGCGCGGACGGCCTCGCCGCCGATTTCAGCCTGGAGGATGAGAACGCCGGCGCCCATTTCGGGGAAGCCCAGGTGTTCGTGCAGATGTTCCGCGCGATCCCGATTCAGATCCGCGTCAAGACCGGCGCGAAGGAGGAGCGCATCGCCTTGTCGAGCCGCTTCACGCAGGCGGTGACCGATGTGGCCAGCGCCGTGCTGATCAAGGAGCGCAAGCTCACCGATTACGGCGTACGCTACGGCGAGCCGCCGGACATTGCGCGCGAGGTCGAGCAGGAGCTGGAGGCGGCGTATCCGCAGGAACGCCTCGACTCCCTCGTGCAGCAGGCGATCGCGCACGGGGCTGCCGGCGAGTTCGTCGAGCAGCGGCACAAGAAAGAGCGAACGCCTCGACTCCCTCGTGCAGCAGGCGATCGCGCACGGGGCTGCCGGCGAGTTCGTCGAGCAGCGGCACAAGAAAGAGCAGGCCGAGCTGCTGCGGGACCTGCATGATGAGGACTGGCGCGTGCGCTACGCCGCGCTGGAGGATCTGGCGCCGAGCGAGCAGCTCCTGCCGGAGCTGCGCACGGCGCTGCACGACCCCAAGCTGCATATCCGCAGATTGGCGGTCGTGTACCTTGGCGACATCCGCACGCCAGGTGCGATGGAGCTGCTCTATGAGGCGATGCAGGACAGCGCCCCCGCCGTCCGGCGCACCGCCGGCGACACGCTGTCCGACATCGGCGACCCGGCAGCGACGCCGGTGATGACGGCGTTGCTGAGTGACGCCAGCAAGCTGGTGCGCTGGCGGGCGGCACGCTTCCTGTATGAGGTCGGCACGGCCGAAGCCCAGGAAGCCCTGAGCATTGCGGCCGAGGATCCTGAATTCGAGGTCGGGCTGCAGGCCAAGATGGCGCTGGAGCGGATTCTGTCCGGCGAAGAGGCCGCAGGCACCGTCTGGCAGCAGATGTCGGAGCGCCGGCGGACCTAACGTCAACCTGCCGTAATTTGTCATTGCCTGCGAGGCGAAGTTGCATTATACTGATTCCTGTTGTTCATATCGTTACAAGATAGCCTCATCATACCTAGGATGAGGTAGAGGTCGCGGATATAAAGAGTACGCGCGTGGAGATGCCTAAGAGCCATCTATGATACGTGCCGAAAGGAATATCCGCCGAAATCCGGGCTGCTGCTCTTAGTTTAGCAGCGCGGATTGGGGCCGTCAGCCGAAAGGCGCGGAACTGTCACCGTGTACTTGCCTGTCAGGAAACTGCTGGAATTGCACCGTGTTGCGCTATCTTAACAGGGAGTATGATGCGGAGCCTATAATCAGGAAACCGCAGCGTCCGTCTGCGGTTTTTTTGTGTGCATAACGCTAAGCAGAAGACACAGGGCCAAGCAGGCTGCAGCAACTCCCCGCTGTGAACCGAACCTACAACTTAAAGGGAGTGTCCTATTCATGCAAGCGAAGCAAGAGAAGCAGCCGGCAGTACAGGCAGGTAACGCCAGTACTCCGGGCCTGCGCAAAACATTCAAAGCAAGACATCTGACCATGATCGCCCTGGGCGGTTCCATCGGAACCGGGCTGTTCCTGGCCAGCGGCGGTGCGATCGCCTCCTCCGGTCCGGGCGGAGCACTGCTTGCCTATACCGCAGTCGGCATCATGGTCTATTTCCTGATGACCAGCCTCGGTGAGCTCGCTACCTATTTGCCGGATTCCGGTTCTTTCAGCACGTACGGAACGCGGTTTGTCAGTCCCGCCTTCGGCTTCGCCATCGGCTGGAACTTCTGGTATAACTGGGCGGTAACGATAGCAGCGGAACTGTCGGCTGCTACCGTCATTATTAAATACTGGTTCCCGGACAGCCCTTCCATGCTCTGGAGCCTGTTGTTCCTGCTGATCATGTTCGGCCTGAACTTCCTCTCCTCGCGCGGTTACGGCGAGTCGGAATACTGGTTTGCCATCATTAAGATTATCACCGTCATTGTCTTCCTCGTTGTCGGTGTCCTTATGATCTTCGGTATTATGGGCGGCAAGGCGGTGGGACTCAGCAACTTCCAGCTGGGAGGCAGCTCGTTCCACGGCGGCTTCTTCGCCTTCGTCGGCGTCTTCATGGCCGCCGGATTCTCCTTCCAGGGGACGGAGCTGGTCGGGGTCGCTGCGGGCGAGAGTGAGAATCCCCGCAAGAATGTACCGGTAGCCATCCGCCAGGTATTCTGGCGCATCCTGATCTTCTATATCTTCGCCATTCTCGTAATCGGTCTGCTCATTCCTTATACCAATCCCGATCTGCTTCGCGGCGGGATCGATGATATCGGTGTCAGCCCGTTCACGATCGTCTTTAACAAAGCCGGACTGGCAATTGCCGCTTCCGTAATGAACGCCGTCATCCTCAGCTCCGTGCTGTCTGCCGGTAATTCCGGGATGTACGCCTCTACACGTGTCCTGTACGCCATGGCGAAGGACGGCATGGCTCCGCGTGCCCTTGGCAAGCTGAACCGCAGAGGCGTGCCTGTAGGCGCGCTGCTCGTGACCACAGCTGTCGGCATGCTGGCCTTCCTCGCCTCCTTCTTCGGAGACGGCGCGGTTTACAACTGGCTGCTGAACGCCTCCGGGATGTGCGGCTTCATCAACTGGCTCGGGATTGCCGTCTGTCATTACCGCTTCCGCCGTGCCTTTGTCAAGCAGGGGCATTCGCTGGATGAACTGCCTTACCGGGCGAAATGGTTCCCGTTTGGTCCGCTGTTTGCCTTTGCCCTCTGCATGGTGGCTGTATTCGGCCAGAACATGGGCGCCTTCACCGGTTCCAAGATCGACTGGTACGGCATTCTGGTCTCTTATGTCAGCGTACCGCTGTTCCTGCTAATCTGGCTGGGCTACGGCTGGTTCCGCAAGAGCAGCATTGTCCCGCTGGACAAATGTGATCTGAGCACTCACGCAGAGTAACTCTTTGCAGGTCATATATTCAAGCGCCTAGCCTATATACAACAAGTGGAAACGGCTACGCCGTCCTTTAAAAGGATAGCGTAGCCGTGTCAGCGAGAAATAGAAGGTTAAGTTATCATCTGAAACATATAATTTCTTATATTTGAACAAAATCTCCCTTACGGGTGAAGCAAGCTGAGGGCTTGTGCGACCTATCTCGCATTTGGGTAAATCAAGCGCACTAATGCTCCTCATTTGCTCCTTTGGCTCTCATTCGGGGAATTCAAGGGCACTTCTGCTCCTCATTTGCTCCTTTGGCTCCCATTCGGGGAATTCAAGGGCACTAATGCTCCTCCTTTGGCTCTCATTTGCTCCTCGGTCAACGTCCAGGAAAATCAGAGGGATTTATCCCTTTAGTTTCACCATACAGCCGACTTTCGGTGGAATTAGAGGGATTTATCCCTTTGATTTCACCATACCGCCCACTTTCGGCGGGTTTAGAGG
>NZ_JUEI01000105.1:0-16110 GCF_000802655.2 Paenibacillus sp. IHB B 3415
GGCGAGATCACGGGCCTGCTCCTCTTCGAGGAGCATAGGGCCCTGTATCCCGCCGACCCGGCCGCCTGCGTCGTTTCTCTCGGCTCGTTAGCCTCGCCGGAGGAAGCGGCCCGCTCCCTGTATGCCGCCTTGCGGCGCTTCGATGAAGCGGGAGCGACCTACATTCTGGCCGAGGCCTGCCCGGTCACGGGCCTCGGCGCTGCCATAATGAACCGGCTGATGAAAGCCGCCGGTGAAGCGGTGATCGACGCCGGTTAACAGCCTACTTCCCGGCTCTGCTATCCGCCTCATAGTCATGAATACCATCTTGTCCGCATATCGTTGTTGTACAAGAACTTACGGACTTTGGGGGTATATTCATGGGCATAGGCGGAATATATGAGGGCTGGGGCCAACTCGTAACAGTTGCCATTATGGCAGTTGCGCTTGGTATGGATGCGTTCTCGCTCGGTGTAGGGATCGGGATGAAGGGTATCCGTCTGCTGCATGTGCTGCAGCTCAGCCTGCTCATTGCTTTTTTTCATGTGCTGATGCCGCTGCTCGGCTTGTTCACAGGCAGCTATGTCGGCCATCTGCTGGGTCAGGTGACCACCTATGCCGCCGGGGGGCTGCTTGTACTGCTGGGCGGACATATGATTCTGAATTCATTCCGCAAGGGTGACGGCGGGAGCCGGGCGGTGGATCACCGGACGGTATGGGGCATGCTGCTGATCTCGCTTAGTGTAAGTGTAGATTCCTTTTCGGTCGGGGTTTCACTGGGAATGTTTGTGAATAGCATAGTTATTACAGTGCTGGCCTTCGGTGTCTGCGGCGGCATGATGTCTATTACCGGACTGCTGCTGGGCAGGAGAGTAAGCCACGTGCTCGGGGATTCCGGTGAAGCACTGGGCGGAGCCATACTTTTGGCGTTTGGCTTGCTGTTCATCTTCTGATACAATAACGGCAATACAAATAAATAGAACATTTCATTGTTCAGTTCATCGGAAGCTGTTGATTAATCCGAAATTATATTCTTACCGGAGGTGGAAAGTATGCTGCATATTTTATTCGTCTGCACAGGAAATACCTGCCGCAGCCCTATGGCTGAAGGTCTTCTGCGGAAGCTTGCGGGGGAGCGGGGGATCGATGTGGAGGTGCGGTCTGCCGGAGTTTCCGCCATTTCAGGTACTTCCATATCCAGACATGCTGCCGGAATCCTGCAGGATGAAGGCATTGACGATCGTATAGTATCCTCGCAACTGACTGGAGAAGCTGTCTCCTGGGCTGATCTGGTGCTTACCCTGACCGGAGGGCATAAGCGGCATTTGCTGCAATATTTCCCTGACGCAGTTAACAAGACTTATACGCTTAAGGAATATGTGCATACGCAAGAGTCTGTGAACGCCGATATCCGTGAACTGGATAGCCTGTATGCAGATGCCGAACTCAGTATTTCGCTGGGCGGAGAGCCGAGCGCCGCTGATTTGCAGCGGATTATTGAGATCCGGCAACGGATTCCAAGCTTCGATATCAGTGATCCGTTCGGCGGCTCCCGTGAAGATTATGAGCTGACGGCTGCTGAGATCCGGACTGCATTGTACAGTTTACTGGATAAGCTGGAATCCTTACGGCGGTTGTGAAGGTGGTTGATTTTTCGCCGCCTATCCCTTAAGATGAAATAAATATTATCCGGTTCCGGTGTAACTGGCGACAAGTGTGGATCAAACCACGATGGAGCACCTGGAATAAACGGCCGGTCGCCTGGGCAAAAGAGCACATCCGCAGCTAAATCTGCGGACTGCTCTTTTTTGTTTAAATGTCGTATCTGTAGTGGAATTAGAGGCATTATCAACGCTTGAAGGGGGCGGTAAGATGGACGAAGTCCGGAAGCAGGATCTATGGGAAGAGCGCGCGTCCGGTGCGCCTTCAGCAACCGGGCAACAACCGGGCAGCGCAGAGCTGACCTTGGACGCCGCAGCTGCGGCGGTAGTCCGCGAACTGGCTGAAGCAGGGAAGCTTGGGCCCGGTAAAATCCTGGTGGTTGGAGCAAGCACCAGTGAAGTGGCGGGTGTGCGGATCGGCACCGGAGGTGCGCTTGAGGTTGCACAGCTGCTGCTGAAGGGAATTATGCAGGCCGCTGCTGAATTTGGCTTTCATCCCGTGTACCAATGCTGCGAGCATTTGAACCGTTCGCTGGTGATGGAACGTTCTTTGCTGGAATCACTGGGGCTTAGGGAGGTTTCGGCTGTGCCGGTTCCGGGAGCCGGAGGTTCCATGGCTGCGGCCGCTTACCGCTCTATGACAGATCCGGTGCTGGCCGAGACTATAGAGGCCCACGCCGGTATTGATATCGGGGAGACACTAATTGGCATGCACCTCCGCCGCGTAGCCGTACCTTTCCGGCCAAGCCTGCGCTATATCGGGGCAGCCCGGGTGAACGCAGCATGGAGCAGACCGCCGCTGATCGGCGGCGAACGGGCAGTGTACCGCACGCCGGAGACAAGCGGCTCCGCGAATTGTGACTGAGAGCAGCGTATATAACTGGTTTCGTCTTAACACCACATAAATTAGAGTAACAGGGAGGAAATAAGAAACATGGAACAACTACGTAAGAGTGACCCGGCAGTACTGGAAGCGATGGGCTTGGAACTGAGCCGTCAGCGTGCAAACATTGAACTCATTGCTTCAGAGAATATTGTAAGTGAAGCCGTAATGGAAGCCATGGGCTCCGTGCTTACGAACAAATACGCCGAAGGTTATCCGGGCAAACGTTATTATGGCGGCTGTGAAGATGTGGATATCGTGGAGAACCTGGCCCGTGACCGTGCCAAGCAGCTGTTTGGTGCCGAGCATGTCAATGTGCAGCCGCATTCCGGTGCACAGGCCAATATGGCCGTTTACCTTGCCGCGCTTAATCCTGGCGATACCGTACTGGGCATGAATCTGGCGCATGGCGGCCATTTGACCCACGGCAGCCCGGTTAATGCTTCCGGTATCCTGTATAACTTCGTGGCTTATGGCGTACAGGAGGATACTTTCCTGATTGATTATGATGAAGTGCGTAAAGCAGCCTTCAAACACCGTCCCAAAATGATTGTTGCCGGAGCAAGCGCGTATCCGCGGACCATTGATTTTGCCGCACTCGGTTCCATTGCAAATGATGTGGGTGCCTTGTTTATGGTCGATATGGCCCACATTGCCGGATTGGTTGCTGCCGGTGTTCACCCGAGTCCGGTTCCTCATGCCCATTTCGTTACAACAACTACGCACAAAACCTTGCGTGGTCCACGCGGAGGGATGATTCTGTGCAGACAGCCATGGGCTGCTGCTATTGATAAAGCGGTCTTCCCGGGTTCCCAAGGCGGACCGCTCATGCATGTGATTGCGTCCAAAGCCGTTTCCTTCGGTGAAGCGCTGCAGCCATCGTTCAAGACCTATGCCGAGAATGTAGTGAAGAATGCCAAGGTTCTGGCGGATACGCTGATCGGCGAAGGCGTTAATATTGTTTCCGGCGGTACGGATAACCACCTGATGCTGCTGGATACCCGTAATCTGAGCATTACCGGCAAGGATGCGGAGAAGGTGCTTGATTCCATCGGAATCACAGTCAACAAGAATGCGATTCCATTCGATCCTACCAGTCCGTTTGTAACAAGCGGTATCCGGATCGGTACACCTGCGGTTACATCACGTGGTATGGACGAGCCGGCTATGGTAACGATCGGCCGGATTATTGCCAATGTGCTGAAGAATCCGAAAGATGATGCTAATTTGACCCAAGCTGCACGTGAGGTGGCCGAGCTTACTGAAAAGTATCCGATCTATCCTGGTTTGCAGTACTAATATTAAGCTGCTTATTCTGCCTTTGCGGGTCCGGTACCACCGGATTCCGCAAAGGTTTTTTTGATAGGTGCAATTTCAAATGCTTTGTGGCCGGTTTCTGTTGCATAATGTTCACAAATTATAGTAAGAAAATGGTATGAATTATCATGTAATAATCATGAAAGTTCATGGAATTTTCAATAAAAGTAGTGAAAGAAATGTGAATAGTATTAAAAGTGCCTAATGGCACAAACTAAGTTTTGTTTTATATCCAGAGGCTTGGGGGAATTTCCTAAACTTTCCGTGTGGCTCTGAAATAGGAGACTGCCTTTGCAGGCGGTTTTACCCTTCTGTAGGTGAAAAGCGGCCTTGGTGATGATATAATAGACAAGATTTAGCCACGCGGGAAGCAAAGCGCTTACTCTGGCTATAAATAAGACTTACAATTACCGGAGGGACAAAATGGGAAAATTGGTGATTTGCGATCATCCATTGATTCAGCACAAATTAACATTTATTCGCGATGTGCGGACCAACACGAAAGAATTCAGAGAGCATGTCGATGAAGTAGCAACACTTATGGCTTATGAGATTACCCGTGATATTCCGCTTGAGACCATTACGGTGCAGACACCGGTGGCTGAAACGCAGAGCAAAGTGATCTCGGGAAGAATGCTGGGACTGATTCCGATTCTGCGCGCCGGCCTTGGCATGCTGGAGGGTGTCCTGAAGCTGCTTCCGGCGGCGAAAGTAGGACATGTCGGGCTTTTCCGTGATCCGGAAACGCTTCAGCCGGTTGAATATTACATTAAGCTTCCTACAGACGTGCAGGAACGTGAGCTGATCGTAATTGATCCGATGCTGGCTACAGGCGGCTCAGCCATTGCGGCCATTACCTCGCTTAAGAACCGCGGATGCACCCAGATCAAGATGATGAACCTGATTGCTGCTCCTGAAGGTGTCGCTGCTGTGCAGGCTGCACATCCGGATGTGGACATCTATGTAGCCGCACTTGATGATCATCTGAATGAGCATGGTTATATTGTCCCAGGCCTCGGAGATGCCGGTGACAGACTGTATGGAACCAAGTAGTAATACCTCTGAGGTATTAATAGAACAAACACAATTTCTGTAGTCTTCAGAAGAGAGGGTAGGGGTTATGTCCAAAATTAAAGTAATGACGATTTTCGGAGTGCGCCCCGAGGCGATCAAGATGGCGCCTCTGGTTCTTGAACTGAACAGGCACCCTGAGCAGATTGAATCCATTGTCTGTGTAACTGCCCAGCACCGTGAACTGCTTGATCAGGTGCTGGAGGTATTCAAAATTACGCCGGATTATGATCTGGACGTAATGAAGGACCGGCAGACCCTTAATGAGATCACCATCAGGGTGCTTGAAGGACTGGAACCGGTGCTTCGCGAGGTCAAACCTGACCTGGTGCTTGTACACGGGGATACACTGACCACTTTCCTGGCCAGCTATGCGTCTTTCCTGCAGCAAATTCAGGTTGGGCATGTGGAAGCAGGTCTTCGGACATGGAACAAGCTTTCGCCTTATCCGGAGGAGATGAACCGTCAGCTGACCGGCGTGCTTGCCGATCTGCACTTTGCCCCGACCGATTGGTCAGCCGGCAACCTGAGACACGAGAACAAAAAAGAATCAAGTATTTATATCACAGGCAACACTGTAACTGATGTGTTTCAATATACCGTACAGCCGGACTACCGGCATCCTGTACTGGATTTTGCTTCAGGAAAAAGACTTATTTTGATGACGGCGCACCGCAGAGAATCCCAAGGCGAACCGCACCGTCATATTTTCCGTGCTGTCAAAAGAATCGCTGATGAATTTGAAGATGTAGCCATTGTGTATCCTGTGCACCCGAGTCCTGCAGTGAAGGAACCGGCGCATGAGATCCTCGGCGGACACCCTAGAATTAAGCTGATTGATCCGCTGGATGTCGTTGACCTGCATAATTTTTATCCGCATACCCACCTGATATTGACCGATTCCGGCGGCCTGCAGGAGGAAGCTCCCTCCTTTGGAGTTCCTGTGCTTGTGCTGCGTGATACAACCGAGCGCCCGGAAGGGATCGAGGCCGGAACATTGGAGCTTGTGGGGACGGACGAGGAGAAGGTGTATCAACGGACACATGCTCTATTGACCGATCAGAATCTGTATCAGTCCATGAGCCGGGCCGCCAACCCGTATGGAGACGGCAAAGCCTCCGAGAGAATTGTCAATGCGATTTTGCACCATTTCGGAGCTGTTAAAGAACGTCCGGAAGAGTTTCACAGAATGTTCACAAATAATAAATGATGGCACGACAACTAATATACTAAAGTAAATAAAAGCAGCATACAGTGAAACTGTACGGTTTATATGGTTTTGGTATGTTTTGCTGTGATTATTTTCATGTTTTCAAGCACTTTTGAGCAATTTTCGGTGAATTGACAAAGAGTCTGGATATTCAGTAAAATTAGTTGGGATTGTAGCCTATGAAGGAACAAAAGAACGAGGCCGGACTGGGACGTATTGCTTTGGTTCTCGGGGGTGCAGGCAGCTTGCTTGCCGCTTACATTGTTATAGGTTTTTTTGTGGCAAGGTGGCTGCAGAACCTGATGGACGGACCTAAGCTTTGGCTGGCCATCGGAACAATTGCCGGGATGGTTCTCGGGGTTGTGAATGTTGCTTTGCTAATCAAAAAATTTCTGGGGGAGCAAAATGGATAATATGACTCCCGTAATCAATACCGTTACCAGGGTGACAGTAATCATTATGGCAGGCTTGTTAATGGGATGGGCTCTTCATCATGAGACCCGTACAGTTACTCTGGGCATGTCGCTGGGCTTGCTGGCAGGACTCGTTAACTTTCGTTATCTTGCCCTCAAAGTAAGAAGGGTGACACAGGCGGTTGCGGATAAACAGAAAAGTTCTTTCAGCCTTGGTTTCGCTACAAGAATCAGTTTCGCTATTCTGGTCACCATGTTTTCGGTCAAAATCGAGCATTTCTCGCTGGAGGCAACGATTGCCGGCCTGTTCATCCCCCAGCTTCTATCTATTCCCGTGGGGATATATTTAGGAATCAAGAATAAGCTGTAGCCATATTAAAGAGAAAGGGGGATGATACTATGCACGAAATGCCTTTAATCTATGTTGGCGGAATACCGATTGACCTGTCAGCGGTACTGATGCTGGTGATCAGTTCGGTGATCGTGTTCGCTCTGGTCATGCTGTCCGTCCGCAACCTGTCTGTTGATAATCCGTCACGACTCCAGAATTTTATGGAGTGGGTCGTCGAATTTGTACAGGGACTGATCAGCAGCGCCATGGATTTGAAGAAAGGGAAGCCCTACATATCACTGGGATTGACGCTGATACTGTTTATCTTCGTCTCCAATCTCCTTGGTCTGCCGTTTTCCTTCATTACAGAAGCCCATGAGCCGGTTCACATTTTTGGACATGTTATCGAAGCAACCAAAAACCTGACACATGGCGAGCATGTAGAGATTCTGTGGTATAAATCGCCGACTGCAGATATCAATGTTACCGCCGGGCTGGCGATTGTCGTGTTTGTACTAATGAACTATTTGGGAATCAAGCTGAATGGCAAACATTATTTCAAACACTATATTGAGCCGTTCCCGATCTTCTTGCCGCTTAACATCATTGAGAACCTGGCAAAGCCGGTGGCGCTTGCCATTCGTCTATTTGCTAATATTTTTGCCGGCGAGGTTCTGATTACCGTAATTCTGAAGCTGGGGATATTCAGTATCCCGTTCCTGGCTGTCTGGCAGGGCTTCAGTATCTTTGTTGGTGCGCTTCAGGCGTTTATCTTTACGATTCTGACGATGGTGTACATCGCACAGATGACGATCCACGAGGAAGAAGCACATTAATGAACTGCCGTGAGGATAGCGGCAGCCGCCGGAATACTCTTCGCGGGAGATTTTTATATCATTAAGTCATTACAAAAAGAACCGAAATTAAAGGAGGATATTTACAAATGGAATTTTTGGCAGCAGCAATCGCGGTTGGTTTAGGCGCACTCGGTGCAGGTCTTGGTAACGGTATGATCGTCAGCAAAACAGTTGAGTCCATCGCTCGTCAACCGGAAGCACGTAACGCACTGCAGACAACAATGTTTATCGGTGTAGGTATCGTGGAAGTTATTCCTTTGGCCGCTACAGTTATCGCATTCCTGATCATGTTTACTTAATAAACCGTTTTTACGGTTTGGCGGGGAGGGCAAGTGCCATCCGCGCCTTACTTTTGTATATGTCCGCATGCCGCGGTAACGGAAAGGAGTGACCTCAGTGACTATCGTTTGGACAAATATATTGTTTTCCATTATCGCCTTTGGGATCCTGTATTTCCTGCTCAGCAAATTTGCATTCAGCAAGCTGTTCGGAATTATGGAGAAGCGCCGCGAAATGGTGCTGCAGCAAATGGATGAAGCAGCCAAGACCAGAGAACAGGCGGTCGCTTACGTAGAAGAACAGAAGCAGGCTCTGCAGCAGGCACGCCAAGAGGCGCAGGCTATCATTCAGCAGTCCCAGGTTACAAGCAACAATCAGGTTGACAAGCTTCTCGATCAGGCTAAAGCTGAAGCTACCCGCCTTAAGGACGAAGCGGTCCGTGATATTGAGAGCGAGAAGAACAAGGCTGTGGAAGCTTTGCGCAGCGAGCTGGGTACAGCATCGGTCCGCATTGCATCCAAGCTGCTTGAAAAAGAAGTTAAGGCTGACGGCGAACAGGAACAACTCGTTGATCAATACCTCAAAGAGGTAGGAGGCCGACCATGAGCCGCGATACGGTAGTTGCCAAACGCTATGCCAAAGCCTTGTACAGTGCAGCAGTGGATGAAGGCATTACACTTGAAGTGGAAGCCCAGCTTAGGTTAGTAGTCGAAGTGCTTCATTATGATGCAGAGGTGAAACAGTTTATTCTGGCACCGCGCATCTCGCAATCCGACAAGCTGACTGTGCTGCGCGGGGCGCTTAAAGGTAAAGTCTCGGAAGCGGTAATGAACATGGTAGAACTGCTGGTAGAGCGGGGCAGAACCGATATTTTCGCAGAACTGCTGGCCACGTACGTCAAGATAGAAGGGGACGCCCTTGGCATCGGCGATGCTACTGTCTACTCCGCCTATTCTCTGAATCAAGAGGAACAGGATAGTGTAGCGGCAGAGTTCAGCCAGCTTACAAACCGCAAGATTCGTGTTACCAATGTGGTGGATAAGAGCCTGCTAGGCGGACTGAAGGTCATCATCGGCGATACGCTGTATGACGGCAGTCTATCCGGCAAGCTGGAGCGTCTTGAGAAATCTTTTAATGATAAGCAAAGAAGATAGGGGTGAGGATATTGGGCATCAGACCTGAAGAGATCAGCACTTTGATCAAAAATCAAATTGAGCAATATAAAGCCGATATCGAAGTGGCCGAAATTGGCACCGTCATTCAAGTCGGAGACGGTATCGCCCGTGTCTACGGTCTGGAAAACGCAATGGCAGGGGAACTGCTGGAGTTCTCCAACGGTGTAGTAGGCATGGCGCTTAACCTGGAAGAAAGCAACGTCGGTGTTGTTATCCTGGGTGAATACACAGCCATTCGTGAAGGCGATCAAGTCAAACGTACAGGACAAATTATGCAGGTTCCGGTTGGTGAAGCCATGCTGGGCCGTGTAGTTAATGCACTGGGTCAGCCGCTTGACGGCAAAGGTCCAATTGCAACGACTGAATTCCGTCCTGTAGAACATAATGCACCGGGCGTTATCGACCGTAAATCGGTTCATGAACCGATGCAGACAGGTCTGAAAGCGATCGATGCCATGGTACCAATCGGCCGCGGACAACGCGAACTGATCATTGGTGACCGTCAAACCGGTAAGACCGCGATCGCTATTGATGCGATCATCAACCAAAAAGGCAACGGCATGAAATGTATCTATGTTGCGATTGGTCAAAAACAATCTACAGTAGCACAGGTAGTAGAAACCCTCCGCCGTCATGGCGCGCTGGAATATACTATCGTTGTAACCGCGTCGGCTTCCGAGCCTTCTCCGCTGCTCTATATTGCTCCATACGCAGGCTGCGCAATGGGCGAATACTTCATGTATAAAGGCGAGCATGTTCTTGTTATTTATGATGACCTTTCGAAGCAGGCTTCGGCTTACCGCGAATTGTCCTTGCTGCTCCGCCGTCCACCGGGCCGTGAAGCATTCCCGGGTGACGTATTCTACTTGCACTCCCGTCTGCTGGAACGTGCGGCTAAGCTCAGCGATGCGCTTGGTGGAGGTTCATTAACCGCCCTTCCTTTCATCGAAACACAGGCTTCTGACGTATCGGCTTACATTCCTACGAACGTAATCTCGATTACCGATGGTCAAATCTTCCTTGAATCCGATCTGTTCAACTCCGGTCAGCGTCCGGCGATCAACGTCGGTATCTCCGTATCCCGTGTAGGGGGTTCCGCGCAGATCAAAGCCATGAAGAAGGTTGCCGGTTCCCTGCGTCTGGATTTGGCTCAATATCGTGAGCTTCAGGCCTTCTCCCAGTTCGGTTCCGATCTGGATAAATCTACGCAAGCCCGTTTGAACCGCGGTGCACGTATGATGGAGATTCTGAAACAAGGCGTAAACCAGCCGCTTAATGTTGAGCACCAAGTGCTCAGTCTGTACACCGCTGTCAAAGGACACCTGGATGATATTCCTGTCAAAGACGTGAAGCGTTTTGAGAAGGAATTCCTGGCGTTTATCGACAGCAGTGCAACTGAAATCCTGCAATCTATTACGGATACCAAGGATTTGACAGCAGATAACGAGGCAGCGCTCAAAGAAACGATCGAGAAATTCAAAAGAGGCTTTGCTACAAGCTAATATATAGAGTTTGCTCAGTTACGCTTACGAAGTGAGCTTTGGCTGTGCCAAAGCTCAGCTTATGCTTACGATGTTAGCTTTGGCTACGCCAAAGCTAAGAGAATGCTTACGAAGTCAGCTTTGGCTACGCCAAAGCTCTAAGGTGGTGAAATCATGGCAAGAAGCATGCGCGATATTAAACGTCAAATTAAGAGCGTTCAGAACACCAGACAGATCACCAAAGCGATGGAGATGGTCGCCGCCTCCAAGCTGCGCAAAGCGCAGGAGAAAGCGGAAGCTGCCCGTCCTTACTCGGAGAAGCTTAAAGAGGTGGTCTCGAGTATTGCTGCCGGTACGCAGGATGTTCAGCATCCGATGCTGGTCAGCCGGCCTGTCAAAAAAACAGGGTATTTGATCATCACCTCGGATAGAGGTCTTGCAGGTGGCTACAATGCCAACATTCTGCGTAAAGTAACGATGCTGATCGCAGAGCGGCATAAGTCCAAGGATGAGTATGCACTGTTTGTTATCGGCCGCAAGGGCCGTGACTTTTTGCGCCGCCGTGAGTACCCCATTGTAGAGGAAATCACCGAGCTGTCCGATACCCCGAAGTTTGCTGACATCAAGTCCATTGCTTATTCGGCGGTAAACCAGTTTGAGACAGGCGTCTACGATGAGCTGTACATTTGCTACAACCAGTTTATCAATGCGATCAGCCAGGTTCCGACGGTAGACAGACTTCTGCCTATGGATGGTGTAGGAAAAGGCGAGCATCACGGAGCAACAGCTGCCTATGAATACGAACCTTCTCCTGAAGGCGTGCTGGAAGTTCTGCTTCCTAAATACGCCGAAACTTTAATCTACGGTGCTCTTCTGAACGGCAAGGCCAGTGAGCTGGGAGCCAAGATGACAGCCATGGGCAGTGCAACGAAGAACGCGTCAAAAATGATCGGAGAACTAAGACTTACGTACAACCGCGCCCGTCAGGCGGCAATTACGCAGGAAATTACCGAGATCGTGGCTGGTGCGAACGCGCAGTCTTAATATGAGCGGGCTTAAGGCCTCCGGGCTTGGCCCTGCCTTGTATTTATCCGCAGAAACGGAGATGCCTGTAAAGGGTAATGGACCGTTTCTACATATGTAACAGCTTTCGAGGAGGGAAATGAAGATGAACAAAGGACGCGTTGTGAGCATTATGGGTCCGGTTGTCGATATTGAATTTGAACGCGGCCAGCTGCCCGAGATATTCAACGCTATCAAAATTGTTGGGACTCTGAGCGATGGCCGTAACATGGATCTGACTCTTGAAGTTTCCAATCATCTTGGAGATAACCTGGTGCGTTGTATCGCCATGTCTTCCACAGATGGACTGGTACGCGGCATTGATGCCATTGACCAGGGAGGACCGATCTCGGTTCCTGTTGGTGAAGCAACACTCGGCCGCGTATTTAACGTGCTTGGTAATCCAATTGATAACGGCGCTGAAGTGGTGGCTGCAAGAAACCCGATTCACCGTCTGGCTCCTACATTCGATGAATTGTCCACTCAGGCAGAAGTTCTGGAAACTGGCATTAAGGTTATCGACTTGCTTGCCCCTTACGCCAAGGGCGGTAAGATCGGCCTGTTCGGCGGTGCCGGCGTAGGTAAAACTGTAACCATCCAGGAACTGATCAACAACATCGCACAGGAACACGGCGGTATCTCCGTATTCGCAGGTGTTGGCGAGCGTACCCGTGAAGGTAATGACCTGTATCATGAAATGACGGATTCCGGCGTTATCAAGAAAACGGCGATGGTATTCGGACAAATGAATGAGCCGCCGGGCGCGCGTCTCCGCGTAGCTCTGACCGGTCTGACCATGGCGGAATATTTCCGTGATGTTGAAGGCCGCGATACGCTGCTCTTTATCGATAACATATTCCGCTTCACCCAAGCGGGTTCCGAAGTATCGGCCCTTCTCGGCCGTATGCCTTCTGCGGTAGGTTACCAGCCTACACTGGCTACAGAAATGGGTCAGCTGCAGGAACGTATTACGTCCACTAAGAAAGGTTCTGTTACTTCAATTCAGGCGATCTACGTGCCTGCGGATGACTATACAGACCCTGCACCGGCTACTGCGTTTGCCCACTTGGATGCGACTACCAACCTGGAGCGTAAAATCTCCGAAAAAGGGATTTTCCCTGCGGTTGACCCTCTGGCTTCAAGCTCGCGTATGCTGGCACCTGAAATCGTCGGAGAAGAGCATTATAACGTGGCACAAGGCGTTAAGCAGCTGCTGCAGCGTTATACTGAGCTTCAGGATATCATTGCAATCCTGGGTATGGATGAGCTGAGTGAAGAGGATAAGGTCATTGTGTCCCGCGCCCGTAAGGTTGAGCGCTTCCTGTCCCAGCCTTTCCATGTAGCAGAACAGTTCACAGGCTTCAAAGGCAAATACGTGCCGATCAAAGAAACTGTACGCAGCTTCAAAGAAATCCTGGAAGGCAAGCACGATGATCTTCCGGAAGTAGCGTTCCTGTTCGTAGGTACGATTGAAGAAGCAGTGGAAAAAGCCAAAACGTTGTAATCCTCGGCATTAGCCGGGTAGTGAGCTTTATTCTGTAAAGCTTTGAGGAGGAATGGAAGTGAATACCTTTTTGCTCGAAATTGTCACTCCGGAGCATCTGGTCTACTCCAAGCAAGTGAATAGCTTGACGGTACGTGGCGTGAATGGTGCACTGGGCATTTTGCCGGGACATATTCCGCTGGTAACTCCGCTTCAGGTTGCTCCGCTTAGCGTCAAAGCAGACGGCGTAACGGTGTCTATCGCCGTTCATGGCGGTTTCGTTGAAGTGCACAAAGATAAGGTAACGGTGCTGGCTGAAAGTGCTGAGCTGCCCAAAGATATTGATGTGGAGCGCGCTGAAGCGGCTAAGGAACGGGCTGAGCGCCGTCTTAAGCTGCAAAGCAAGCAAGATGAAATTGATCACCGCCGTGCTGAGCTGGCCTTGCAGCGCGCTGTAACGCGGATCAAAGTTTCGACCGGAAAAGGACAACAGTAGCAGAGAAGCGGTCAAGCCCAGGGCTTGACTGCTTTTTTTGCTAGTTAAGAATCTAGCAGAGTATGAACATATCGTAAACACTTAGGCTGATAATACGCCAATTGTTTAAAAATTCGTAAAAGTACTGGATTCTTTTCCCCTGCGCAAGTATGATATAAGAGTCGATTTCCGAGTTACCTTACACGGGAGGCTAATTGATGAACACAAGCTTATCCGCTGAATTGTCAAGTGCGATCGGCAGCAGCAGTTTAATTTCGATGGTAGTTTCTCTGGTCTGTGTCGCATTATCCTGGTGGGCACTTCAGAACCTAAAGCTCGATCTGGTCATAAGATATCCCAAGAGTCCTCAGGGCAGGTTGCTGCACTTGCTGCTGGCCATTGTCCTAGGCCATTTCGTGGCCGGATTTCTGCTGGATTATCTGGGCTGGAGCGGACTTATCGCCCGGATGTTTTAATGAAGGTGGGTTTGGTTATATCTCTCTTAGGCCAATGCAGTGAAAAAAGTGTCGAATAATAAGGTTTTATTATGTCAACACTGAAGTTTAAGGAATGCGTCTGCACATTAGGCGCAGTGACGGAATATTCAATATTTTAACTGACGAATTTCAAACTCAAATTAATTTCAGAAATAATGGACGCGGAGGGAAACCGAAATGAGCAAATTTATCGTCCGCGGTGGCAACAGATTGACCGGGAGCGTGAAAGTTAGCGGCGCAAAAAATTCCGTACTACCGATCATAGCCGCCTCTCTATTGGCAGAAGAAGGAGTTAGCGTCATTGTGGACGCACCTCCGCTAGACGATGTAATCACGATTAGCAAAGTGCTGGAATCTCTGGGTGCAGGTGTTACATACCAGAACGATATCATTGAGGTTGATGCCAGAAATATTACTTCCTGCGAAGCGCCTTATGAATGGGTGCGCAAAATGCGGGCTTCATTCCTGGTAATGGGTCCACTCTTGTCCCGTATGGGGCATACACGTATTTCCTTGCCTGGCGGTTGTGCCATCGGGACTCGGCCGATTGACCAGCATTTGAAGGGGTTTGAAGCACTGGGTGCCGAGATCAGTCTGGGCCAGGGCTACATTGATGCGAAAAGTAACGGAAGGCTGCGCGGAGCCAAGATTTATCTGGATGTGGCCAGCGTAGGTGCAACCGAAAATATAATGATGGCTGCGGCCCTTGCCGAAGGCATTACTGTAATCGAGAATGCCGCGAAAGAGCCGGAGATTGTTGATCTTGCGAATTACCTGAACGGCATGGGCGGTATTGTGCGCGGTGCAGGCACCGGAGTGATCCGGATCGAAGGTGTTGAACGTATGCACGGGGTAAGACATCATGTCATTCCGGACCGTATCGAGGCTGGAACCTATATGGCAGCTGCAGCGATTACGGGCGGCGATGTATATGTGGAAGGCGCTATTGCTGATCATCTGGGCCCGGTTATTTCCAAGATGGAAGAGATGGGCGTTACGGTTATTCCAGACGAGAACGGTGTCCGCGTTATCAGCGACAAGCCGCTGAAGGCTGTGGATCTCAAGACATTGCCTTACCCTGGTTTCCCTACCGATATGCAGTCGCAGATGATGGCGTTATTGCTGCGCTCCGAAGGCACCTCTGTAGTTACAGAGACGGTATTTGAGAACCGGTTCATGCATGTGGATGAATTCCATAACATGAATGCTGAGATTAAGATTGAGGGCCGTTCGGCCATCGTTACCGGTAATGCCCGTCTTGTCGGTGCCAAGGTGTGTGCTACGGATCTGCGTGCAGGCGCTGCGCTTATTTTGGCGGGCCTGGTGGCTGAAGGCACTACGGAGGTTAGCGGAACTCATCATATTGACCGTGGTTATGTGCATCTGGCTGAGAAGCTGTCGGGTCTTGGTGCGGACATATGGCGTATTTCCATGGAAGAATCAGCGGCTGCAACTGCAGCTGTGAAGGAAGAAGTACTTAAGCCGGAACCGGCAAGAAGTGAATCCTTCAAGAGCGATGAGGTCAAACCGCGCTTTCAGATTCAGCCGTCCTGGGTATAATAGCAAATTTTAATCTGAAGGGACCAGCCCGCGAATAAGCGGCTGGTCCCTTTTTTGAATTTATATGTTTTGGGGTCCCCGCAAAGTACCTGTACCATCATCGAAGCTAAAGCCCCACTTTGTGGGGTTATTTTGCTGCGCCTCCGGGCAACTCTCTTTCTCTCAGAATCACGTTCTAGCAGGTGCCGGAAATTCATATCTATAAGAATCACCGGTGCTTATGGAAGGAGCCATAGAGATGAAAGAGTTAAGATTGCTGCGGCGCATCCTGAAGCGCCCGCGCAGCGTAGCGCGTGCGCGGCGCGGGGCGCCCCGGATCAGGCGGCTGGCCCCCGCCGCCTGGCTCGCAGCGCCGCTGCTGGCGGCGCTGCTGCTG
>NZ_JUEI01000106.1:0-15922 GCF_000802655.2 Paenibacillus sp. IHB B 3415
TCTGGCTCATTTACTTTCTCTCCTATTGAAGGGTCCTAAGTAGTAACGATAAATCCCTTTAATCCCGCCGAAAGTGGGCGGCATGGGAAAATTAAAGGGAAAAATCCCTTTAATCCCGCCGAAAGTGAGCGGAATGGGGAAATTAAAGGGATAAATCCCTTTGAATTTGTGCTAGGCAGGCGTTAAGGGCACGCCGTCTCATTTAAGCTTGACACCGCTTTTGCCGCTGCATCGCTGTCATTTGAATGCGGCAAGCCGGAGGTCTATAATATACAAGTGCGTCACATTCATATACTCATGGAGGTTTACCCATATGCGTAAGTTTGAGTTCTATAACCCTACCAAGCTGATTTTTGGACAGGGGACATTGCAGGCACTCCGCACCGAAGTGCCGAAATACGGCAAGAATGTACTGCTGATGTACGGCGGCGGCAGCATCAAACGCAGCGGCCTGTACGACAATGTAATTGCTGAGCTGAATGCCATCGGAGCTGTAGTTACGGAATTGGCCGGAGTGGAGCCGAACCCGCGCCTGTCTACCGTACATAAAGGCGTGGATTTATGCCGCGAGAACGGGATCGAACTGATCCTCGCCGTCGGCGGCGGCAGTGTGCTGGATTGTGCCAAGGCTGTAGCTGTCGGTGCGAAGTACGATGGGGATATGTGGGACTTCGTGGAGCGCAAAGCGGCGCCTCAGGGTGCTCTTCCGCTGGGGACTGTGCTGACTATGGCGGCTACCGGTTCGGAAATGAACAACGGCTCGGTAATTACGAATGAAGTGACCAAGGAGAAAATGGGCTGGGGCAGCGTGCATTCCTATCCGGCCTTCTCGATTCTTGATCCTGAGAATACCTTCTCCCTGCCGCGTGATCAGACGGTCTACGGTATGGTGGACATCATGTCCCATACACTGGAGCATTATTTCCACACAGACGGCAATACGCCGGTACAGGACGGCTTCTGTGAGACCCTGCTTCGTACAGTAATCGAGACTGCACCGAAGCTGATCGAAGATCTGAACAACTACGAACTGCGTGAGACCATCATGTACTGCGGCACCATGGCACTGAACGGGATGGTCAGCATGGGCTTTGCCGGAGACTGGGCTACGCACAATATTGAGCATGCCGTTTCCGCAGTTTACGATATTCCGCATGGCGGAGGTTTGGCAATTCTGTTCCCGCAATGGATGAGATACAACCTCAGCACGAATCCTGCCCGTTTCCGCCAACTGGCGGTGAACGTATTCGGGATTGATCCGGCTGGCAGAAGCGATGAAGAAGTCGGCCTTGAAGGCATCGGGGCGCTTCGCAGCTTCTGGGATTCCATCGGGGCTCCGAAGACGCTTGGCGATTATGACATCGATGACAGTGAAATCGGCAATATGGCTGACAAGGCTGTCCGTTTCGGCCCGTTCGGCAACTTCCGCAAGCTGCAGCGTGAGGATGTTGTAGAGATTTACAAGCTGGCTCTGTAAATTGCATTTACAAGCAGTTTACCTTGTAAGCTGGCCCTGTAAGGCAGCTGGATAGACATACCGGCAGTGGTTAACCCTATATGCTGCACCCAAAGATTAGCCGTTCCCGTTCGCCGGGAGCGGCTTTTTAACATGAAGATCCCTTAATCATCTCTCTCCGGAGATACAATAATGAGATTAATACCCAACTTTGTGAAACCAAGGACATGGTTTCTGCGTTTAAACTAGTATGACAGTCCGGAAGTAAAGACGGGAGGAGACAAACATGCAAACGCTGTATTTGGGCTGTTTGGCGCTGGGCATTATTTTTGCCGTAGTCAGTGTACTTGTAGGCGACCTGATCGGAGGCGCTCTGCACGGGGTTTTTGACTTCGTATCTTTTGATTTCGTCAATCCTGCCATCTTGGCAGGCGGAATAACGGTGTTCGGCGGAGCGGGAGTGCTGCTTAGCCGCTACAGCGGACTGGAAGATGGCGCAATTCTTGCCTTGTCCCTGCTGATTGCGGCTTTTATGGGAGTGGTGCTGCATCTTGTTGTAGTGAAGCCAATGAAGAACAGCGAAATGTCGAACGGATTCTCCATGAATGAGCTGCCGGGCAGAATCGGCGAGGTTACCGTCCCGGTTCCTGCTGCAGGCTACGGAGAGATTATGGTGAAATTCGGTGCAGGTAACAGTCTGCATACCGCAGCCAGCTTCGAACAGCATCTGCTGCCGGCCGGTATCAAGGTTGTGGTTGTGGAGGTCCGCGAGGGGGTAGCCCTTGTGTCAGAATTCGAAGACAGAAGAGGAGTGGATTCTTAATGTTCGGTATTCCTGATTTTTTGTTTATTCCTGCAGTCGTTGTGGCTGTATTATTTGTACTCGGTATTGCGTTCTGGGCCCGTTACAAAACGGTAGGACCTGATGAAGGCATGATCGTTACCGGTTCCTTCCTGGGCAGCAATCACATCTCAGATGACGGCTCCGGCCGCAAAATCAAAATTGTCCGCGGCGGCGGTGCGTTCATCCTGCCGGTCTTCCAGAAGGCAGAATTCATGTCACTGCTCTCCCACAAGCTCGACGTGACGACCCCTGAGGTCTACACCGAGCAGGGTGTTCCGGTTATTGCCGATGGAGTGGCGATCATCAAGGTAGGCAGCTCGACCGAGGATGTGGCAACGGCAGCAGAGCAGTTCATGGGCAAGCCGATTGAGGCGCTGAAGAGCGAAGCCCAGGAAGTACTCGAAGGCCATCTGCGGGCGATACTCGGTTCAATGACCGTTGAAGAGGTCTACCGCAACCGCGACCGTTTCGCCCAGGAGGTTCAAGGTGTTGCAGCCCGTGATTTGAAGAAGATGGGGCTGCAGATCGTCTCGTTCACCATTAAGGATGTGCGGGATAAGCACGGATATCTGGAAGCGCTGGGTAAGCCGCGGATTGCCGCAGTGAAGCGGGATGCAGAGATTGCTGAAGCCGAGGCTGTGCGGGATGCGCGGATTCAGAAGGCCAATGCCGAAGAGCAGGGGCAGAAGGCAGAACTGCTGCGTGATACCAATATCGCCGAAGCCTCGAAGGAGAACCAGCTGAAGGTAGCGGCGTTCAAACGTGATCAGGATACCGCCAAAGCGGAAGCGGACCAGGCGTACCATATTCAGGAGGCGCGGGCCAAGCAGACGGTGGTTGAAGAGCAGATGAAGGTCGAGCTGGTCCGCAAGGAACGCGAAATTGATTTGCAGACCAAGGAAATCCAGGTTCGCGAGAAGCAGTATGATGCGGAAGTGAAGAAGAAAGCGGAAGCGGACCGTTACGCGGTGGAGCAGGCGGCGGAAGCCGACAAGGCCAAGCGGATGCGTGAAGCCGATGCGCTGCAGTACAGTATTGAGACTCAGGCTAAAGCGACCTCCGAGCAGAAACGTCTGGAAGGGCAGGCAGTTGCGGATGCCGAACTGGCCAAGGGTAAGGCAGAAGCGGAAGTTATCCGGCTGCGCGGTCTGGCCGAAGCGGAAGCCAAAGAGAAGCTGGCGGAAGCCTTCCAGAAGTTCGGCGAAGCGGCGGTGCTCGATATTATCGTCAAAATGCTGCCGGAGCTGGCCGGGAAGATTGCCGAGCCGCTGGCTTCCATTGATAAGCTGACGGTTGTGGATACCGGCAACGGGGAAGGCGCGGCCCGGGTCAGCAATTATGTGACCCAGCTGATGGCGACGGCCCCTGAGATGCTGAAAAGCGTGTCCGGCATTGATGTCGAAGCGCTGATCAAAGGGCTGACCCAAACCAAAGGCAAGCCGGAGCTGGCAGCAGCTGCCGAGTATACCGGAGCGCCAGTAACCACCCTCCCGGGTAAACCGAAACCAGCCGTAATACCACCGGCCGCCCCGGTTGAACAATCAGAGGAATAATAGCGTATCACCGAGGTATGGCCGGCAGGTTTAACCGCCTGTCATACCTTTTTTATAGAAATACCGCATTAAGAAACGGAGGTGCAGGCATGGAGCTCATTTTGGATAATATACGCAAGAGCTTTGACGGTAAGGAAGTGCTGAAGGGAATTGACTTCACCTTCGAGCAAGGCAAGATTTACGGGCTCCTGGGACGCAACGGTGCCGGCAAAACCTCGCTGTTCAACTGCCTCAGCGGTGAGATACGCATGGACAGCGGAGGGGCTTTCCTGCGGCGGGAGGAAGTGAGTCTTCCGCTTCGAGAAGAGGAGATCGGCTACGTCTTTTCCCTGCCGATTCTGCCGGATTTCTTAACGGGTTATGAGTTTGTGAAGTTCTACATGGATATCAATAAGGATAAAATTGAACCGGGCCGAAGTATCGAAGAGTATTTTGATATCATCCGTTTTGAGGAGGAGGACCGCCACCGCCTGATTAAGGGCTACTCCCACGGGATGAAGAACAAAATCCAGATGCTCTGTTTCATCATTTCCCGGCCGCCGCTGATTCTGCTGGATGAGCCGCTAACCTCCTTTGATGTAGTGGTCGCGCTGGAGATCAAGAAGCTGCTGCGTGAGATGAAGCAGAAGCATATTATTATTTTCTCCACCCATATTCTGCAGCTGGCTGCCGATCTCTGTGATGAGCTGGTGATTCTGAATAATGGCTCGCTACGTGAGATTCCCGCGGAAACGCTGCACAGTCCGGAGTTCGAGGAGCAGATTATCGCGCTGCTGAAGGATGGAGACCATGATTAGCACGCTGAGGGCGATCATGGAGATTCGCGGGATGTCCGGCGCTAACCGGCTGATGTTCTATTTCAGAAAAATCCCCGTTATCGGCAAGCTGTTACCGGCCTCGGCCTATGCCGAGACGTCGCTTAAGCAGACTTTATCTGTAATCGTCTATATCCTCAAAGCCATCTGGGCTTTCTTGTCCAAGTTTGCCTATTTGGGGCTTATGGTCTATTTGCCCGTAAAGCTTGCAGGCAGTGAATTAACCTTAACGCTTTCAGCACAATATCAGCTGTACCTGCAGGTCCTGCTCTGTTTAAGCTTTCTGGTCGCTGCAGTTTCCAGCGCGGTTATTCTGGAGCCCAAACGGGACAAGTATATATTCGTGAAGCTGATGAGGCTCCCTGCGGAGAGATATATGCATGTTACGCTGGCGCTGCGCGGGATCAGCTTTGCGGTTACGTTCATCCCGGCGATGATGGTCTTCGGGAATCTTCTGGGGGCTCCGCTGTGGCAGGGAGGTGTTCTTGCTCTGCTGCTGACCTTCTGGCGTATTGCCTGCGAGGCCCTGCATTTGTGGATTTTTGATAAATACGGCATTGTGATTGTCAAAAAAACAAGCTGGGTCTGGACCGCCATTGGTGCAGGTTACCTGCTGGCTTATGTACCTCTGCTCCCGGGCTTTGCGGTGGTGGACAGTCCTATGTTGTTCAATCTGCCTCTGGTGCTTGGTGTGACTGTGCTGGGAGCCCTCTGTGCCGTCTACATCGCCCGTTATCCGGATTACCGCAATGCAGTGGATGCCGTTACCAAAATTGATGATCCGCTGCTGGATATGGGACGCATGATGAAGGAGGCACGGGTGAAGGATGTCGCAACCCGGGAGCAGCAGTACACGGCGGGGCAGCTGAACCACGGACAATTCGCAGGCAAAAGCGGGTATGCTTATCTTAATGCGATTTTTTTCTCGCGTCACCGGCGGTTACTCATTCATCCAGTGCAGCGGCGACTGGTAATTATTGGCGCACTCTTCGCAGCTGCCTTGCTGACGCTGCTGTTCTCGCAAGCAGCTTTTAACAGAATGGCACATTATCTGATCAGCGCTTTGCCGACCTTTCTGATCCTTATGAATTATACCTCCATCGGTGAACGTGTCTGCAAGGCTATGTTCTACAACTGTGATCTCAGTCTGCTCCGTTACGGGTTCTACCGCGAACAGTCGGCGATCCTGAGTAACTTCCGGATCCGGCTGCTGCGCATCAGCCTGCTTAATCTGATTCCGGCTGCAGCGATCTGCCTGGCGGTGAATCTGCTGATCCTGCTGTCGGGTGAGAGCTGGGGCGCGGCGGATGCGGTTATCTTTTGCGTGACGATTGTGGCACTGTCCCTGTTCTTCTCGGTGCATCATCTGTTTATGTATTACATCTTCCAGCCGTACAGTACCGAGCTGAATGTGAAGAATCCGTTCTTTACGATTGTGAACAGTATCGTGCTGGCAGCCGGTTTTATAGCCATGCAGTTCAAGAGCGAGCCCGGGATTTTTGCTTTTATCGTAGTGCTCTCTGCTGCTGTCTATATGCTGGCGGCCCTGATATTGGTCTACAAATTCTCAGGCCGGACGTTTCGGGTGAAATGAGCTTCCAGGCTCTTTGCTGCACACTTCTAATTTGAGATTCTTGATGTTATGATAGTAGCTCAAGGTTAATCTTCACATGCTGATACGTGTATCGTGCTGCCAAATAGATCGGGTATCCAGAATTAAAAGAGGTGTCGCAAGTGAGCAGCAGCATAACAGTGGCCAAGGTACTCAATAACAACGTTATCATTGCCGAGCATCCCCAGTATGCCGAGGTAGTGGTCATTGGCAAGGGTATCGGCTTCAACCGTAAGACACGGGACCGGATCAACCTCTCTTCTGTGGAGAAAATGTTCATCCTGCGGAGCCAGGAGGAGCAGGAGCAGTATAAGCAGCTTGTGCCACAGGTGGACGAGAAGCTGATTGAGGTGGTCCAGGAGATCGTCCTGCATATTATGCAGAGCAGCCGGCAGGCACTTAACGAGCATATCCATATCGCGCTCACTGACCATATTTCCTTTGCCATCCGCAGGAGTGAACAGCATATAGCTATACATAATCCCTTTCTGTACGAGACCCGGGAGATCTATCCGGAGGAATACAGGCTGGCGGAATATGCAGTGGACCGGATTAACGAAGCCATGAAGGTATCGTTGCCGCCGGATGAGATCGGATTTGTGGCGCTTCACATTGTCAGTGCACTCAGCAACCGGCATATCTCGGAGGTTAAGCAGCATTCGCAGCTGATCGGGGACATGGTGGGACTGGTGGAGGATAACCTCGAATACCGCATTCCGCGTGATTCCCTGGACTATTCACGTCTGGTGACTCATTTGCGATTTGTGCTGGAGAGGCTGCGCCGGGGGGAGACTGTACGTGAGACTTCGTCCCTTGACGGGCTGATGAAACGTGAATATCCCGAGATGTATATGCTTGCCTGGAAGCTGACCAAGGTTATCGAACAGCGCGTGCATATCCCGGTATATCCTGCCGAGGTGAGTTATCTGACGATTCATCTGCAGCGTCTTGCCCAGAAGAAGGAAGATGAATCCGATATGGAACAGCAGGACAGTATTTAGCCTGTAATTAATGCTTGCAACTTCAAATTATCGGTGCTACAATGATCCCTGTTATTAACAAAACAGAATACAAACGTGTAACTGATACGATCAGGCATGAGTGATTTACAGTATTATGGTTGTCTTGCCCCAACTCGGGGTACTCTAACGTTAGCGTTAGACGACAATCTGTGTGCTGTATTGCTCATGCCTTTTTTGGCTTCTGTTTTGAATGAAATTAATGATTAGGAAGTGACCTCAATGTTCAAAAAGTTATTTGGCGTTTTGCAGCGAGTCGGTAAAGCGCTAATGCTGCCAGTTGCCATTCTGCCTGCAGCGGGACTGCTGCTCGGAATCGGGAACATGCTAGTTAATCCGGATTTCCTGCAATATGTGCCGGCACTGGAAAATCATGTAGTTCAAGCTATTGCTACCGTATTGATGAACTCGGGGCAAATTGTATTTGATAATCTCTCCTTGCTGTTCGCAGTCGGCGTAGCCATCGGGCTGGCCGGAGGTGAAGGTGTAGCGGGTCTGGCAGCTATCATCGGATTCCTGGTTATGAACGTAACCATGGGTACGGTTGTTGGCGTCAACGCCTACGTCCTGACCTGGAAAGATTTCGCCTACTCCAGCGTGCTGGGGATTCCTACGTTGCAGACAGGGGTGTTCGGTGGTATCCTGGTGGGGATATTGGCCGCATCCATGTACAAAAGGTTCTTCCGTATAGAACTGCCGTCCTATCTCGGCTTCTTCGCGGGTAAACGTTTCGTACCGATTATGACTGCGGTAACTTCCCTGATTCTCGGTCTTGCGCTCACACTGGTATGGCCGCCGATCCAACACGGCCTGAACTATGTATCGCAAAGTATGATCAACACCAACCTGACGCTGTCGGCCTTTATCTTCGGGATCATCGAGCGTTCCCTGATTCCTTTCGGCCTGCACCATATCTTCTATTCACCATTCTGGTATGAATTCGGAAGCTATGTGGATAAGGCAGGAGATCTGGTCCGCGGTGACCAGCGGATCTTCATGCAGCAGCTTCGTGACGGTGTGGATTTCACAGCCGGTACGTTTACCACTGGTAAATATCCGTTCATGATGTTCGGACTTCCGGCAGCCGCCCTTGCGATCTATCATGAGTCCAAACCTGAGAACAGACGGGTTGTCGGAAGCTTGATGATTTCCGCAGCGCTGACTTCGTTCCTGACAGGTATTACCGAGCCGCTGGAATTCTCATTCCTGTTCGTGGCTCCGCTGCTGTTCGCTGTGCATGCGGTATTTGCAGGTCTTTCCTTCATGACCATGCACATCCTTAATGTCAAAATCGGTATGACCTTCTCCGGCGGTTTCATCGACTATGTGCTATTCGGTGTCATTCCGAACCGTACAGCCTGGTGGCTGGTTATTCCGGTAGGTCTGGTCCTCGCGGTGATTTACTACTTCGGATTCCGCTTCGTTATCCGCAAGTTCAACCTCAAGACTCCGGGCCGCGAAGATGCATCTGACGACGAGGAAGAAATGAGCACAGAGAGTGTATCGAAGTCGGGCGACGATCTGCCGCGCAATATTCTGTCTGCCCTGGGCGGCAAAGAGAATATCACACATCTGGATGCTTGTATTACCCGTCTTCGTGTCGAAGTAAAGGATAAAGCAGGCGTTGACAAGAGCCGGCTGAAGAAACTTGGTGCTTCTGGGGTTCTGGAAGTGGGTAACAACGTACAGGCAATCTTCGGAACCCGTTCGGACACGATCAAATCGCAGATTCAGGATGTCATGAACGGAAGAACACCGGCTGCTGCTCCTGTAGCGCCGAAGCCCGAGCTTGAGCAACAGGCCGGCGAGCAGGGTGAGGCTATTATTGCCGAGGATATCGTATCCCCTGTAAACGGTGAGCTGATGGATATTACACTGGTTCCCGATGCGGTCTTCTCGCAAAAGATGACCGGTGACGGCTTCGCCTTCCTGTCCGATGACGGCAAGATTGCCTCGCCTGTATACGGCAAGGTATTCAATGTCTTCCCGAGCAAGCATGCGATCGGTATTATGTCCGACGGAGGCAAGGAAGTGCTCGTGCATATCGGTGTCAATACCGTTAAGCTTAAAGGCCAGGGCTTCACTGTACTGGTAGAAGAAGGCGATCTGGTAGCTGCCGGACAGCCGATTATGGAAGTGGATCTGGAGTATGTGAAGGCCAATGCACCTTCGGTCATTTCTCCGGTTATCTTCTCCAACCTGCCTGAAGGCTCTTCGGTCACCCTGAAGAAACCGGGCAAAGTAGTCATCGGTGATAAGGATATCATCACCATTCAGTAAAATGTGCAAAGGCGAAGCGCTTCTATTATAATTAAAGGGAGCGCGGCCTTCACCATAAGCAACTATCCTAATTAATAGAAAGCGAGTTGGATATTATTATGCAAACAACTTTCAGAATCATTGACGAAGATGGAATTCACGCACGTCCGGCAACAGCGCTGGTAAATACAGCTACAAAATTCAAAGGCACTGAGGCTTTTGCGGAAGCCAAAGGCAAAAAAGTAACTCTTAAATCCATCTTGGGCGTTCTATCCCTGGGCCTTGAAGCAGGAGATACCCTGACCCTTATTACTGAAGGCAGTGAAGAAGCTGAAGCCCTCAGCGCACTGCAGGAAATTATGGTTAAAGAAGGGCTGGGAGAAGTTCATGAGTAAAATTTCAGGAATCGCGGCTTCCGCAGGTATTGCAGTAGCCCGTGCCTTTATCCTGGAACATCCGGACTATACCATTACCAAAACAGCGGTCACTGATGTGGAAGCTGAGCTTGCGAAGCTGACTGACGCCCTGGACAAATCCAGAGGCGAACTGCAGAGCATCAAAGAGCGCACACTGGCAGAGCTTGGCGAGAAGAAAGCAGAGATCTTCGAATCCCATCTGCTGATTCTTGATGATCCCGAGCTGATCACGCCTGTAATGGATAAAATTCGCGACGAATCGGTTAATGCGGACTATGCCTTGAATGAAGTAGCTAATCAGTTTGTGGAAATGTTCCAGAACATGAAGAGCGCGTACCTGCAGGAGCGTGCAGCCGATATGCGTGACGTAACGAAGCGCGTACTGAACCATCTGCTTGGCATTCACTATGTGAGCCCGGCAGAAATCAGTGAAGAGGTTATCGTTATTGCACTCGATCTGACGCCTTCGGATACAGCACAGCTTAACCGTAATTTCGTAAAGGGCTTCACGACCAATATCGGCGGACGTACTTCCCACTCCGCGATTATGGCCCGTTCACTGGAAATTCCGGCTGTAGTAGGAACTAAGAACGTATTGTCTCTCGTCAAAGCCGGCGATCTGATTATTGTCGACGGCCTGAACGGAGATGTATTGATCAACCCGACGGAAGCGGAAGTCGCTGAATATACCGCCAAGCAGGAAGCTTACAACCTGCAGATTGCCGAGTGGAAAAAGCTCCGCGACGAACCAACCGTGTCGGCTGACGGCAAGCATGTAGAGCTGGCTGCCAATATCGGTACACCGAATGATGTAACGGGTGTAATCGAGAACGGCGGCGAAGGCGTAGGCTTGTACCGTACAGAGTTCCTGTACATGGGCCGCGACAAGCTGCCTTCCGAAGAGATTCAATACAATGCCTACCGCAGCGTGCTTGAGAACATGCAAGGCAAGCCGGTAGTTGTGCGCACGCTGGATATCGGCGGCGACAAGGAGCTGCCTTATCTGGATCTGCCGAAGGAAATGAATCCGTTCCTCGGCTTCCGTGCCATCCGTCTGTGTCTGGACCGTCAGGATATCTTCCGCACCCAGCTGCGTGCCCTGCTCAGAGCCAGTGCCCACGGTGACCTGCGGATAATGTTCCCGATGATCGCGACTCTGGGCGAATTCCGCGCAGCCCGTGATCTGCTGCTGGAAGAGAAGGCCAAGCTGCGTGAAGAAGGCAAGGAAGTATCCGATAATATCCAGCTGGGCATCATGGTTGAGATTCCTTCGACAGCTGTACTGGCTGACCAGTTCGCCAAAGAAGTGGATTTCTTCAGTATTGGTACCAATGACCTTATCCAATATACAATGGCTGCGGACCGTATGAATGAACGGGTATCCTACCTGTATCAGCCATACAACCCGGCAATTCTCCGTCTGGTCAAAATCGTCATTGATGCAGCACACGCCGAGGGCAAATGGACCGGTATGTGCGGTGAAATGGCCGGGGACGCTACAGCGATTCCGCTGCTGCTCGGCCTTGGCCTGGATGAATTCAGCATGAGTGCAACCTCCATTCTGCCGGCTCGCAGCCAGATTGCCAAGCTGTCTGCTGCAGACATGAAGGAAATGGCTGCCCAGGCGCTACAGCTCGGCACTGCCGAGGAAGTAGCCGCACTTGTGCAAAGCCGTGTGAATTAATTCGTTTTTGGTTTTCTGTTTGAGGCAATTCCACTTTTCCAACTACTTTAGCCGGTCTCCGATACAGGAGGCCGGTTTTTTTTGAATTATGAGCATACATCCACTTCAGCAAGAACGGAACCGCCCTTTCCGGCAGCATTATATATAATAAGTCCATTACTTCTGAAGGGTGGAATTATTTTTGCAGAAATTTAATGCCCCGCAGCTTTATATGTTCATGGTTTTTATGATGTCATTAGCGGGCAGCACCATATTTACAACCTACAGCATTTATTATGTTACTGAGCTAGGGTTAAATCCGTTTCAGCTGGTGCTGGTTGGAACGGTTCTGGAGATAACAGTGTTAGTGTTCGAAGGCATTACAGGTGTTGTAGCAGATACATACAGCCGTAAGCTGTCGGTTATTATCGGAATGTTCTTGCTGGGAAGTGCTTTTGTACTGGAAGGATGTATTGTCTGGATGATGCATCCGGCCTCCATGCTGCCTGCATTTGCCTGGCTGCTTATGTCCCAGATGCTGTATGGCATCGGCTGGACGTTTGTCAGCGGGGCGGACACGGCCTGGATTGTAGACGAGCTGGATGAGGAGCAGACGGGGGCAATTTTTATGCGTTCCAAAGTATTTGCGCTAAGTGCATCTCTGCTGGGCATTGCTGTCAGTGTAGGATTATCACTGCTTGCGCCTAATATGCCGTTTCTGGCAGGGGGGGCTGTCTATTTCATGCTTGGGCTGGTATTGATCCGTTATATGAAGGAAACGGGCTTTATCCGGCGTGAGCGGGAGCCGCACACCTCACCAATCCGTGAACTGGGCAAGACCTGGGTAAGCGGCGTATCCGTACTCAGACATCACCCGCTGCTTCTGCTGCTGACCGTTGTAACATTATTTAACGGGGCTGCGTCTGAAGGGTATGACCGCCTGTGGCAAATCCACCTCATCGATGAAATCGGCTTCCCGGATGCCTCCGTGTCAATGGCGGTATGGTTCGGCCTGATCAGTGCAGCGGCTACAATTTTGGGGATAATGGCCGTGCGTTTTGCCGGGAAAAGAATGGACCTGCTCCTGGAACGAAAGATCTCTGCCGCATTGTTCATACTGACCTGTATCCGCATGGGCTGTATCCTGCTGCTTGCGCTTGCGCCGAATTTCACGGCCGCGATCTTTGCGGTGCTTCTCCTGGGGGTGGCCGGCTCCGTGAGCGATCCTATCTATACTACCTGGCTGAACTCGAAGCTTCCAAGCCGCAACCGGGCCACAGTCCTGTCGATGATTAGCCAATCGGATGCACTCGGCCAGTCCGCAGGCGGTCCGGTTGTTGGTTATATAGGCAGCCGTTTCTCGATCAGGGCCTCCATTCTGGCTGCCGGCTTCCTGCTGCTACCAATTATGGCGTTGTTCGGAAAGGTCATGCGTAAGCGCTAAAGGAAGCAAAACAACATTTAACAGTTGTTATTTGGCAGTAGGACAAGTATACTTCCGGGTAGATTCACAGCGATCACCTCATGAGCTTAAATACCCGGGACTTCATGCCGATATAGGGTATAGCAAGCAGATGCAATTCTACCCCGTAACCCAAACCTGTGAACATAATGTTACATATTATAAGATGAACCGTGAGTAAGAATTCTCAGCAATACCCGCTTGCAGAGCTGTGCAAGTATTAGATTGGCGATATGTGGAAATAGCTTGGTTGTAATAGAGTGATCAGTTTTCGGCCGGATGGCAGAGAGCATTAGGATGGTGAATATGAATGAGCAGCAATTATATAAATGCAGAATCAGTAATGGAGACCTATGAAGGCAAAGACCTCGGCTTAACGTATTCTGCGGAGTACAGTATGTTTAAAGTCTGGGCGCCGACCGCGTTTGCAGTATCGCTGGTGCTGTATGCTACCGGCGGGAATGGCATATCAGCCGGTCATACCGGAGATTACAAGGACAGCGGCAGGATTATCAATATGCAGCGCTCAGACGGCGGAATATGGGAAGTCAGGGTTTCCGGTGATCTTAAGGGCAGGTATTATATGTACCGGGCTGTATTTGCGGACGGAAGCATCAACGAAGCTGCAGACCCTTATGCAACGGCTGTATCGGCTAATGGTGTGCGGACGGCGGTCATCGATTTGCAGGATACGAATCCGGCTGGTTGGGAACAGGACACTTCTCCTGTACTGGCGCATCCGGCCGATGCTGTAATCTATGAGCTTCATGTACGTGATTTCTCGGCTCATGAGAGCTCGGGTCTTACCCATAAGGGGAAATTCAAGGCGTTCACTGAGATGGGACTGCGGGATGCTGCGGGTCATGCACTGGGCATAGACCATCTGGCTGAGCTGGGGATTACTCATGTGCATCTGCTGCCGGTATTCGACTTCCAGACGGTGGATGAGCTGAAGGTTCCCGGTGAAGCACCGCGGTCTCCGCTATTCACAGACTACAATTGGGGCTATGACCCTCAGCACTATAATGTGCCTGAAGGCTCATACAGCACAGACCCGGCCAGTCCGCCTACCCGTATCCGTGAGTTCAAGGAGATGGTGCAGGCCCTGCACAGCCGTGGCATCTCTGTCATTATGGATGTGGTCTACAACCATACGTATTCTATAGAAAAAGGACCCTTCCAGCCGCTTGTGCCGGATTATTACTACCGCCACGACTATAGCGGCCGGCTCTCCAACGGCTCGGGTGTCGGTAATGAGCTGGCGACAGAACAGCCGATGGTCCGCAAATATATTAAAGACTCCTTGTCCTACTGGGCATCAGAGTATCATATCGACGGTTTCCGCTTTGATCTGATGGGATTGATGGACAGTGTGACCATGCGCGAGATCACGGAAGAGCTGCGGCTGGAGATTAATCCGAATCTGCTGCTCTACGGTGAGCCCTGGACAGGCGGTGACTCTCCGCTTGCAACCAAGACCCTGAAGGGTGTGCAGCGCGGCAAAGGTTATGCCGTCTTCAATGATAACTTCCGTTCTGCCCTCAAGGGAGACAGTGACGGCTGGGGCAAGGGCTTCGCTACCGGAGAATACGGTAAAGAAGGTGCGGTTGCTTCCGGGATCAAGGGAGCCATACATGAGTTCACCGATTCGCCTGTAGAGACAGTGAACTATGTAACGGCACATGATAATCTCAATCTGTGGGACAAAATTCTGGCCACCCAGGGATTACGCCAGGAAGCGCGTTTACTGGAGCTTGAGAATGGCAGGCTGCGGGGCGGCGGGGATCTGGAAACCGCTGTGGAGCAGGCTGACCCTTATTTCGCGATTGATACCCTTGATGTGCTGGAGAATGAGACTGTACGGCGTTCTCTGCTGGCTAACGGGATCATCCTGACCTCGCAGGGAATACCGTTCCTGCACGCCGGGGATGAGCTTCTGCGCAGCAAATACGGTGACCATAACAGCTACCGCAGTCCTGACTGCATCAATGCCATCCGCTGGGAGAACAAGAAAAAGTTCATTCCCGTCTTTCAATATTACAAAGGTCTGATTGAGCTGCGGCGGGGGCATCCGGCTTTCCGTCTGCATGGACGTCAGGAGATTGAGCGCAGCCTTGAGTTCCTGCGCTGTGACAGCGGAGTTATTGCCTATGTGCTGAAGAATCATGCCGGCGGTGATGTATGGAATAATATTGTAGTGATCTACAATGCAAATATGGGACCGGTAACCCAGTGTCTGCCTGAATCCTCCGGCTGCTGGAATATCGTCGTCGATCATACCCATGCAGGAGCGGAAGCATTCGGGCAGACGGAGAGCGGCAGTATTGAAGTTGCCGGGCTGTCGATGATGGTGCTTTACGATAAATACGGCGAGCCTGAACCGAGATCCAAGGTAGTCGAAGTTCATTATGAACGGCCGGACGGCGATTACCGGGGCTGGAATCTCTGGGTATGGGGTACAGGCATTCAGGATGGACAACGGGACTTCCAGCACATGGAGGACGGTCACGCAGTAGCGCGGATTGAGGTGCTGCCAGGTACAGCGTCTATCGGGTACATCCTCCGTCTGAATGACTGGGAGGAGAAGGACGGTACGGGAGACCGCTTCATCGACTGTTCCGGCAGCGAGGAGCAGGTGTTGAAAGTAACCATACGAGAACGTAAGCTAGAGCACGAAGGTGAGGCGGCTGATCCGCTGCAGCGAACCAGTTAGATAGAAATAAGAGCTGATCTGTTCCGTCCCCCGGGGGGACGGGCAGATCAGCTTTTTTTATTGTATAGGAAATTATACAATGCAAAAAAATGTGGATAACTCCGATGAAA